>JANNEE010000347.1:0-2647 GCA_031388325.1 Deinococcales bacterium | reverse complement strand
CATTTCTACCTCCAAGAGAATCGTGGCGTTTGTATGAATCACAAGAAAATCTGGTGCTACGCCGTTTAGTCTACCGTAAAAAGCCGTTCAGTGTGCAAGATTAGGATTTGTCTCGAGAATGACTTACTTTTCGTAGACAGTCGAGGTACTCCAAAGCACACGGTTATCCCGAGCAAAGAAATTGCCAATGCGATTGTTGGCAACGGCTAAAACATCTGGTTTGGTAATCAGGATAACGGGCATATATTTAGCAAAAAGCACTTGCCACTCGTCGTATAAGGCTTTACGTCGGCTCTGGTCGCCGAGGCGTTCGGCTTCATCAAAAATTTGATAAATTCGCTTTTCATAACTAAACATATTCTTGGTGTTAATTGGATCGTTTGGCTTGGTGGGTTGTAAACTCTTGCGCCAATAATTTAAGCCCCGTCCGGGCTGCCAAATATCCTTGCGGAGTTGTGGGTCTGGTTGGTCGCCAAAAGTCAGCAGGATGCTGTCAAAGTTACCAGCTTGCCCTGTTCCGAGTACCGTATTTCCAGCTACACCACGCAGATTGACGCGAATGCCAAGTTGTTTTAAGTCATTTTGAATAATTGCACCCATTGCAGGGGCAACACTCGAGTCGGCGGCATGGGTTAATGAAAATTCAAAGTTCTTGCCAGCCGTTAAATTACGCACGCCGTCGCCATCAGAATCCTTAATCCCAATCGCGTCCAAGGCTTCGGCAGCCGCTTTTAAGTTCCAACTGGGGAAGTATTGCTTGGTATTGATGTACCAATCCGAAATTGGGGCAACCCCATGTCCAGGCAGGCTTGCTAAACCATTAAATACACTTTCAATAATACGCTCACGATTTAAGGCATTGTTCATAGCTTGACGGAAACGCAAATCACGGAAAACCTTAGCCAAGTCCGCATCGGCAGAATCAAAATTAAACGACCAATGCCACGGTGGACTATTTAAGCCAATACCGCGCAGTACCCGAACCTTATTATCACGGACTTCGGCGGCTTTCATGTCTGGAAACTGTGCGCCGGTGATGGTTAAGCTGTCCAGTGTACCCGCCTTTAATTGTGCCAACTGCCCCTCTTGGGAGTTAATCACCAAATACTCGAGTTTATCGGTGTAAGGAAGCTGATTATCAAATGGGTCTTTGCGCCAAGAATTTGGATTGCGGGTCATGGTTACTTTTTGGTTTGCCACATAGCTAGACAGAATATAAGAACCAGTGCCAACAATTTCCGAGAGTTTAGAATCGGTTGCCCAAGCCCGAGCAAAATCAGCGGGCTTACCAACTGGGTCAAACTGCTCGAGTTTATGCTTTGGCATGATTGGGAAAAACGTAAGTACATTGAGAATCGCACCGTACTGCACTGGCATGACCACCCTGAAAGTGCGGTCATTGACTTTTTGGAATTTTAAGGACTGCCCACCAATTCTAAGCTGGGCGGTAAAATTAGCCCGTAAGTTTGGATTATTGGCTAAGGAATCGACCGTAAAAATCACATCATCGGCGGTAAACGGCGTACCATCAGACCATTTAATATCACGTAAACGCATGGTTAAACTTAAACCATCTTCTGAAAATTGCCATGATTCAACAAGATTTGGATAAATTTTATTGGTGTATGGATTTAAGGTTAATAAACGATCAAAAGTGTTATTTAGGACAGTTTGGGTTGCACCATCTATGGCATTGTAATAATTAAAAGTAACAGGTGCAGTGGTAATCGCTTGAGTAAAAACCCCTCCTTTTTTACCTTCTTGTTGAAACATCAATGCGGGAACTGTGGCTGGGACACTGCCTTGAGCCATTGCTACCGCCGCCAAAACGCTGGCTGCCATTACGAAACGAAATCGTTTTTGCATTCTTTCCTCCTAAAATTTTTGAACTTCTCGTATTCTTACCTTTGGCGCAAGAAAATTCAAGTATGACCCGATAAAACAAAATTCCTTGGGTACAAAACACTACCTTGAATCCCCTCGAGCCAGATAGAAAAGGTCTTATCATTCCAAGCTCGAATCAGATTAGGGATATTCTCCAAAATCAAATCCGACTCGAGAATACCTGTGCCAAGCAATTTTTGCAGCCACTCGAGTTTATAAATCGCCCCAAATTCTTTAGCCAGAATCACAATACTTAAGCCAATTGGTAAAACATCCATAAGTTCTCCTGTGATGTGAATCTGCGCTCCTGCACAAAGTAAAGCATTGTGTTTTTGATAAGTTGGTGTAAAAAAAGTTGGGCGAAAACGCACACCTTGTAAGCCCAGCGCATTGAGCCTCGAGACGAGCTTGTGAGCATCCACATTTGGCGCACCAAAGACCTGAAAGGGGAGAGTTGTACCGCGCCCCTCCGACCAATCTGTACCTTCGACCAAGCACATTCCGGGGTAAAGCGCCACAGTCTCGAGGTTCGGCATATTTGGGCTTGGCGCAACCCAAGGCAACACATCAGATAAATCACACCGAACCACCTCAAGACCATCCCAGTTATTCGACAAATGCTGTGCCATTTCGCCGTAGGTCAAACCAAAACGAAGCGGCACATCGGGAATCCCGACAAACGAAGCAAACTTAGCCTCGAGCATCGCGCCTTCAATTCGGTTTCCGTTAGGATTTGGGCGGTCAAGCACGATTAACTTGACTC
>JANNEE010000304.1:0-4043 GCA_031388325.1 Deinococcales bacterium | reverse complement strand
TTCGCCGCCAGAAGCGATTTTACTTAAATCCCCCAAGTCCTCGCCGCTATTGGCGGTAAAGCGAATTTCAATGCTTTCTGCGCCATGGGTGCTTAATTCGGTTGCTAAAAGCATAAACTCGAGTCTGGCTTTGGGCATTCCAAGATTTTGGATCACCGCTTCAAGTTGTGGCGCAACCCGAAAAGCAGCTTCTTGTCGGGCGGCACTTAAGGCTTGTCCGTGCTGCTCGAGACGGGCTTTTAATTCTACCAATTGCTGCTCGAGGTCGGCAGCATCGGTCGCCGCCCGTTCAAGTTCTGATAATTCCAAGCGCAAGGTTGTGGCGTACTCGAGAACATCGGCTAGGCTTGCGCCGTACTTGTTTTTTAGTTTCTCGAGCAGTGCCAGACGGGTTTCGGTTTCGTCCAAGGATTCTGGGTCGGCTGATGCGCTTTCGGTCAGGTCGCGTACTTCACCTGCAATGGCTTGGACACTTGATAAGGCTTCGCGTAATTCAAGCCCAAGCTGGGCGGCTCGAGCGTCAAAACGCCCAGCATTGTTGAGGAATTTGACCGCATCACCAAGTAATGCTGTGGCACTGATTTCGGCTTCGTCTAAGGCTTCAAGGGCATGACCAGCATCTTGGGCAATTCGTTCGGCATTCAGTAAGCGTTCACGCTCGAGCCGGAGCGGGGCTTCTTCGTCTGCGCCAAGGCTGGCTTCTTCGATTTCCCGCAGTTGATACTGCAATAAATCCATACGTCGAGTGCGTTCACGCTCCGATTGTTGTAAACGCTCTAAACGGGCTTTGGCATCGGCGAACAAATTAAACGACCATTTATAAGACTCGAGAATAGATTTGTCTAAAAGTGCCGCATCCAAAAAATCGCGGTGATACTTCGGGTCAAGTAATGCCTGCGCCGCGTGTTGCCAATGCACTGTAACCATCTTGGCGGCGGCATCGGCGAGTTCTCGGTTACTGACCACTTCTCCATCCACCCGAGCCACACTGCGCCCACTGCTCGAGATACGCCTAGAGAGCATCACACCATCCCAAAACCCAGTCACCACCAGACTTTCTGCCCCCTGGCGCACCAATTCGGTATCAGCTCGAGCGCCAGTTAAAAGCCAAATCGCATCCACAATAATGCTTTTGCCCGCCCCAGTTTCACCAGTGAAAACGTTTAGACCATTGTTCAACTCGAGTTCGAGTGAATCTATTAAAGCCAAATTATGAACCTCGAGTCGCTGCACCTCTCGAGTATACCAAGAGTTAAGCTAGGAACATAACTCCAAGCCATAGAAATCAAGGTGAGTGGCAGCAAACGCAAACAGCCAAGGCTTAGGCGTGAGGCTCAAGAATTTAATCCCCACCCTGCCTGATAATTCTTTCGTACTCGTCGTGCAAACCAATCCAGAACCACAAGTAACCCAATTTAACTTCAATGGCAACCGCCCGATGATTCCTACCAACTCGAGCAGACCAGTACCGCCCCACTTTTTTGAAATGCAGCGATGGATGACTCGGATTTTCTTTAAGCAACGCAAAATTCTTATCAGCAAGCGCTTGAATTTCTTTGGGTAATTTGTCGTAACACGCCCAGAAATCCGCAGCCGCAAAATGGCTCATAGCTCCCTAAAATTCCCAGTTTCAAAATCTGCAATGGCTTTTGCGGCAAGCACATCTAAACGCCCAGCCTGAACATCTTGTTCAAATTGTTCATCCCACAATAATTGCAATTGCTCATCGAACCAAGCCTCGAGTTGTTTCTTCTCGAGCAGCGATAATTCCAAAATGGTTTGTTGAACAGCCTCGAGTTTACTCATGGGGAAATAATACTACGATTTGGTCTGGCTCGAGAAGCGAATGCAAGCAGCCACGGCAAGGCTTAGGCGTTAGGCTCGAGAAATGGTTTTAAGCCAAGTCTTGGGGCAATAATTCCAGAAATTCTAAGCCCACAGGTTGTACAGCTAAAAAATGACGGCGATCCAAAGTTAAAATCTGCCGAATTTTGTAGCGTTCTGCCAATGCAATCAGGCTGGCATCCACAAAACCAAGTGGCAAAGACTTATAAAACCCACGAATCTGATTGACTCGAGTCAAGTCGGTGGTATCAAAAACCAGCACTTCCCATTCTTCCATCAGTTCAAGAAAAAATTGTTTGGCAACCGCTTCACCAAGGTACTTGACCACCATATAATCCACTTCACACAGAACCGTTGTCGGTACAATCAGGCGTTCTTGTGCAAATGCCTTGACTGCCAAATGGTACTTATCACTCTGGTCTAAGAACACAATTAAAGCACTGGTATCGCATAAAATCATGGTTCATCTCGAGCAAAAAGAAGTTCATCCACCCGTTCAGATAAATTCCCAAGCCCCGAATTTCCTATGCCTATCGAAGCCCGCTTGTACTTCGGCACAACTTTGGGTAAAGCCGTTTCGAGCATTTCTTCAAGCACAACTTGTTCGGATTTACCGAGTTGCTGCGACAAAAACTCGAGGCGTTGCTCGAGATGAGGTGGTAAGTGCAGAGTCATGGGTTCAGGTTACGCAGATTTGATGTTTGGGTCAAGTGCGCTGGCTCGAGAAGCGAATGCAAGCAGCCACAGCAAAGGCTTAGGCGTGAAGCTCGAGAAGTGGGATTGTTGAGATATGAGCAAAATCCACGCCACACAATTTTTGATTGTTCCATACAGCTTAATGTATTGGAATACTTCCAAAATCTCCAAAAGGATAATCTGATTCAAAATGTAGGTAGATACGATCAAACATACAGGGTTCAATGTCTGAAAATTGAATTAAAAGTCCAGAACTGGCAATTTTAACAATTGGTTCGTGGCATAGGGCATTTAATAAAAATAGACGAGATGCAGGAATTTTTGTCTGTCGGATGAAAATTAAAAAATCATAAAAATTCATCATTCTTAGGTCATCCATCCAATTATTCGGCAAATCAAAAATATCAATAATGTATTTTGAATGGAGTAATTCTGACAAGCTAAATTCAAATTTATATATTGTCTGATTAAAAAGATGAAACTTTAACCCATTAAAATCAATCAGCTTAAATTCACTCTTATCAAGGTCGCTTTCGTTCAAGTTGTTTTCACTCAAGTATGATTTGACCCAATTTTTACTATCCTTAAACTGTAAAAATTGGGTGAGCGTAGAAATATTTTGTTTAGTCATGTTCCCTTGCCCCAAATTTAATACATCCTAACCTATCTAAATTATAGCATGGGTCAGAAATTTACTTAGGTGAGCCATAGCCCACCCAAGTCTTATCCCCGTAATTTCTCACGCAAAAATTGCTCGAGTTACTTCCCAGACATACGCATTTGTCGTATACTTTGCTCGTGGGTTTAACCTTTATCTACACCGAGAAATTCCTTTGCTGTGTGCGAAGCTATGTAATCGCTGAACATAACTCGAGAATATGTTCAGCGATTCGTTCTGCCCCTCCAGAACCCCCCATGCGTTCTAACCCTACGACTCGAGCCAAGGCAGGGTCGGCTTGGCGAATGGCTTGGGCTAGGGCTTGGGTACTTGGCTGCTCGAGCAGATGCAAACCCGCACCCAATAACCGCGCTTGGGCTTGGGCAAAATTTTTGGTGTACTGTGGTCCTTTGGTGGCAAAAGCAATTACGGGTTTACCCAGTCCTACAGCTTGTTCGTTGCCTGTTCCACTTGTGCCTAGAATAACTTTGGCTTGGTGCAGCAACGCCGCGAATGCACCATTGAGAATCAGAACTTGTGTGCCATTGGTGTGAACTGCCACTCGAGACGCAGAACCAGACTTATCCACAGCTTCAGGGCTTATCCACAGCCAACCTGTGGATAACTCGAGACGCGGGTGCAGCACAGGTAAAGCCGCAAAAGTCTGAAAATCTGGCAGGGTTGCAGCCACTTCAAGCATTTTTGGTAGGCTTTCTAAGTGGTCATCCCTTGTTCCGGGTAATAAAGCCAAAACTGGCTTACCGTTCAAGACTGGACTTAAATCGAGTTCCGGCGCTAGACAATCCGTCATCAGATTGCCCAAAAAACTTGAGTGTCCCACCCC
>JANNEE010000242.1:0-2162 GCA_031388325.1 Deinococcales bacterium | reverse complement strand
CTAAAAACAGTAGTGCGACTAATCCTCTAATGACCATACCTACCCCCAATAAAATTCCCAGCGTGATTTTAACATCTATGTGTGAATTTGGACACCAAATTCACACATAACAATTTTTGAACTTCCCACTTAAAAACCGTTATGCTTCTTATATGACCCCGCAATGGACTACCCTGCTCGAGAGCATCGAAAAAAGTGCCAATCAAATTAAACTTGGTGGCGGCTTAAAAGCCATTGACCGTCAACACAGCAAGAACCGTCTAACGGCTCGAGAACGCATTGTGCGCTTAATAGACCCCGACTCGAGGTTTGACGAGTTAATGCTTTTTGCGGGTTTTGAAATGTACCCAGAAGTTGGTGGTTGCCCAAGCGGTAGCACAATCACGGGCATTGGGCAAATCGCTGGGCGGGACTGGATGATTATTGCCAATGATGCTACAGTCAAAGCTGGGGCGTTTTTTCCGATTACCGCAAAAAAAGTGATTCGCGCCCAAACCATTGCCATAGAAAACAAATTACCTGTGGTTTACTTGGTGGATAGTGCCGGGGTGTACTTGCCGATGCAGGATGAAATTTTTCCAGACCAAGACGATTTTGGACGGGTTTTTTACTTAAATGCTCGGATGTCGGCGGCTGGCATTCCTCAGATTGCGGCGATTATGGGTAACTGTGTGGCGGGCGGGGCGTACTTACCAGTGATGTGCGACACCTTAATCATGACCGAAGGCTCGGGTTTGTACCTCGCAGGTCCCGCGCTGGTCAAAGCCGCGATTGGGCAAATTGTGGACTCGGAAGAACTTGGTGGAGTTTCTATGCACGCTTCTATTGCTGGAACAGTGGATTACCGCGAACCAGACGACCAAAGCGCCATCAACCGAATTCGTCAATTGGCTGGTTTTTATAGTCCGCCAGAGCTTGCACCGTGGGCAAAACGCCGACTCGAGTCCACCCTCCCTGCTCGAGCCGCCAATTCTTTACTCGAGACGATGACGGTGGACGGTTCAAAACCCTACGACACCAAAGAAGTGATTGAAAGCATTGTGGATGCAAATACTTTTGCCGAATTCAAAGCCGAATATGGACAAACCATCCTGACGGGTTTTGCCAGAATCGCGGGGTATCCTGTCGGCATTGTTGCCAATCAGCGCCGCATTATTAAAAAGAGCGGCAAAATTGAAATTGGTGGGGTCATCTACGCCGAGGCTGCCGATAAAGCCGCACGGTTTATCATGGATGCCAACCAAGCTGGCATTCCACTGATTTTTTTATCGGATGTGACTGGTTTTATGGTTGGGCGCGACTCTGAACATCTGGGAATTATTCGGCGTGGCGCAAAAATGGTCAATGCTGTGTCCAATAGTGTTGTTCCAAAAATTACGATCATTACGGGTGGCAGTTTTGGGGCGGGTAATTACGCGATGAGTGGCAAAGCCTACGCCCCAAGATTTATTTTTGCTTGGGCGAGTGCCAAGTACGCTGTCATGAGCGGCAATGCCGCCGCCAAGACCTTACTTGATATTCAATTGGCGCAACTCGAGCGCAACGGTTCTAAACCAGACCAAGATGAATTAAAAGCCTTATATGACCAAATAAAACAAAAGTACGACACCGAACTTGACCCGCGTTATGCGGCGGCGCGGTTGTGGGTGGATGAAATTATTCAGCCACTCGAGACTCGGGAACGTATTATTCGTTCGCTGGATATTTGTGCGCTTGAAGGGGTTTTACAACCGTTTAAGACTGGGGTTTTTCAGGTATAAACAAAACTGATTTTGAATCAAGCATAATGGTCTTCATGCCATCGCCTTTAACTTTTTCACGCTTGCTTGATAACCACAACCGAGGTTCGGTCGGCGCGTTCCTAAAAAATAAAATTCGAGCCGATGCTGCTTTATCGGTGGTCTCGGCGTATTTTACAATTTATGCTTTTGAAGCCCTAAAACCAGAACTCGAGGGTATTGGTAATATGCGTTTTTTGTTTGGAGAACCCAATTTTATTAAATCGCTTGACCCAAACAGCGCCAAAGCCCCGGCTGCGAAAATCGAAAAAGACGAGCTGTCCTTAGAGCATTCGTTAAAACAAAGCCGAATTGCCAAAACTTGCGCCGATTGGATGCGCCGTAAACTCGAGATTCGTTCTATCAGAAAACCGGGCTTTCTGC
>JANNEE010000236.1:0-7434 GCA_031388325.1 Deinococcales bacterium | reverse complement strand
CTAAGCGGTAACTTATGCCGTTGTACGGGCTATAACAACATCGTTAAAGCTGTGCAGCAAGCTGCGACCACCATGTCCGCCCAAGCTGCTGATGATTAGAACCGTAGAGGCGAGGCGACCCAGCCCGTCAGGTGCATCTTTAGGGTCAAGACAGCATGCCTCGCCCTGTGACCAATAATGCCAAGGAGTTCTCTATGACAACTGAAAAACACGCGATGGGAAAATCCATGAAACGCAAAGAAGACCCGCGTTTCTTGCAAGGCAAAGGTAATTATATAGACGACATCAATTTACCCGAGCAACTCTGGATGGCGTTGGTGCATAGTCCGTATCCGCACGCCAACATTAAAGGGATTGACTCGAGTGCCGCCATGCAAGTTCCGGGTGCGGTAGCAGTCGTCACCAGCAAAGAATTAAATGCCTATAAGGTTGGTTGGTTGCCAACATTTCACGGTTTAGATAAGCAAATGGTTTTGGCAGACGGTAAAGTTTTGTACCAATACCAAGAAGTCGCAGCCGTTTATGCCGAAACAAGGGAAGCCGCCTATGACATGGCAGAACTGGTGGATGTGGATTACGAACCCTTGCCCGTGATGGCTGACCCGTACAAATCCATGACCGATGAAGTGATTTTGCGCCCAGACCGAGCCAATGCCACCAATCATATTTTTAACTGGAATGTCGGTAAAAAAGCCGAAACCGATGCTGCACTTGAGGCAGCCGAACATGTGGTCAAGCAGCACATCAAGTTTCAGCGTTGCCATGCCGCGCCACTCGAGCCTTGTGGTTGTATCGCCGAATTTGATGTTATGGGACGCTTACAGTTTTATGTGACCTCGCAAGCCCCACATGTCTACCGCACGGCACTGTTTTTGGTGTTGGGTATTCCCGAAGATAAAATCCGTGTCATCAGCCCAGACCTTGGTGGCGGCTTTGGCAACAAAGTACCCGTTTATCCCGGTTATGTCTGCGCTATTGCTGGTGCATTGGTCTTAAAGCGCCCTGTCAAATGGATTGAAACCCGTACCGAAAATATGACCTCGAGTTTTGCCCGTGACTACCACATGGACATTGAAATTGGCGCGACCAAAGAAGGTAAAGTCACAGCCCTAAAAGTTAATACCGTAGCCGACCACGGAGCATTCGATGCAGCAGCTGACCCAAGCAAATACCCAGCCGGAATGTTTGGGATTGTCACAGGCAGTTATGATTTCCCCAATGCTTACGCCAATTTAGATGCCTACTTCACTAATAAAATGCCCGGAGGAGTGGCGTACCGTTGTAGTTTCCGTGTGACCGAAGCCAGTTATGCGATTGAACGGGCAATGGATATTCTCGCAGACGAATTAAACATAGATGCTGCTGAACTGCGCCGCAAGAACTTTGTGCAACCCGAGCAATTCCCGTATCAATCGCCCTTAAACTTTATTTACGACTCTGGCGATTACGAAAAAACCATGGATGTTGCTCTCGAGCGAATTGGCTATAAAGAATTGCTGCTCGAGCAAGCCGAAAAACGCGCTCGAGGCGAACTGATGGGCATTGGATTAAGCACCTTTACCGAAGTGACTGGCGCAGGTCCCAGCAAGCACTTTGATATTCTTGGGATTAAGATGTTTGACGGCGCAGAAATCCGTATCCATCCAAGCGGCTCTGGGATTATTCGCACCGGCACAAAATCCCAAGGACAGGGACACGAAACCACATGGGCGCAAATTGTCGCCGAAGAACTTGGTTTAGACCCACAAAACTTCTTGGTTGAAGAAGGCGACACCGACACCGCCCCATACGGACTCGGCACATATGCCAGCCGCTCTACCCCTGTGGCAGGTGGCGCTCTGGCACTGGCTGCTCGAAAAATCCGTGAAAAAGCCCGTAAAATCGCTGCCCACGTTCTCGAGGTAAGCGAACACGACCTCGAGTGGAAAGACTACAAATTTAATGTTCTCGGTGCGCCTGGTAAAAGCATCACCATGCAGGAAGTTGCTTTTGCTGCCTACACCAACCCCGGTGATAACGAACCCGGACTCGAGACAACCTTGTACTACGACCCCCCAAACATGGTTTTCCCACATGGCACATATGTCGCCGTGGTGGACGTAGACCGTGATACGGGCGAAACCAAGGTGCGGCGTTTTTTAGCCATAGATGACTGCGGCACAATCATCAACCCGATGATTGTCGAAGGACAAGTTCACGGTGGTTTAACCGAAGGCTTTGCCATTGCTTTTATGCAAGAAATTGCCTACGACGACGAAGGCAACAATCTAAGTACCAATTTTACCGATTATCTTGTCCCAACCAGTCTCGAGTCGCCACATTGGGAAACAGGTCACACCGTAACACCCAGCCCGCACCATCCAATCGGTGCAAAATCTGTTGGTGAAAGCCCAAATGTTGGCAGCCCAGCCGCCTTTGTCAATGCGGTCATAGATGCGCTATCGCCGCTTGGGGTCAAACACATTGACATGCCACTGACCAGAGAAAAAGTTTGGAGTGCCATCCGAACCGCCGAAGCCCAAGCCGCCGATTAAAACCAACCGTAGGGGCGAGGTAAGCCTCGCCCTGATACGCAAAAGCCTTAACGCTTAGGCTCGAGATGAGGGGCTGACGTAAAATGGTCAGTCAGCCCCTCATCAGCCTTCGGCAGCTTCTCCCTCGGGAGAAGCGCTCTCAGGAGTAGATTATCTACGAGCTTCGCTTGGTTTATGGCTATCCCACAGGAGAAGCGTTCTCAGTCAATGAAGGAGTGATTTTTTGAAACTCGAGTATAACGGAACAGAACAAGTGCCACTTGGCAAAGATGCAGTTTGGGCGTTTATCAACGACCCACAAAAGGTGGCTTCTTGCTTGCCAGATGTGAAAACCGTGACGGTGCATGATGCTAAGAATTTTGATGCTGTTGTTAGCATTGGCTTAGGTCCAGTTCGTGGGAGTTTTAAGTTTAAGATTACGCTCGAGCCGCAGGAGGGCAGCAATCGGATGAATGTTAAAATTAGCGGCGGCGGTTTTGGTAGCGTAGTGGATTTGCTGGCTGGCGCAGATATTAAGGACAATGGCGATAACACCACGACCTTAGATTGGAGTGGGGCGGCGACAATGCGTGGTCCAATTGCCACGGTGGGCGGACGGGTGTTGGATGCCCAAGCACAGAAGTTGATTGCGGGGACGTTCGCCAATGTCAAAACCCGCATGGCAGAGTTGGGATAAACGGCATGAGCGATAACATCTCTAAGCATTGGGCGACTCCGATTTTGCGGCGTTCTTTTGATCATGCCCAAGCGGTCAATGCGGATTTGGTTGAGCTTTTTTACGCGCATCGTCAGGCGGATTTGGAAGCTCAAAGGGCGAAGGTTGGGAATTTGTACTCCTCGAGCGATGATTTACTGAGTCGGTATGATAACGCCAGTCTTAAAGAATTGTTTGGATTTGTCTCCGAAAGTGTGTTTGAAATTGCATCCGAGATGAACGCCCAGATTTGGCAGGGCATGGGCGCGAGTAAGTTGCAAATGCACATTGTTGGGGCATGGTTTCAAATTGCCAACCGCTATGGTTTTCATGATATTCATAACCACGGCAATTGTTCTTGGAGCGGCGTGTATTATGTGCAAATAGACCCACTCGAACGCCGTCAAGACCATGCGATGCTTGGGTCTACCAATGGGATTACACGGTTTTATGGGCATCAGCTTGGTTTGCTTGGCGGGGCGCACATGGACTTAGGCAATGCTTACTTGCAACAAAGCAACTTTGATGTGATTCCAAAGGCTGGCGATTTAATTGTGTTTCCAAGTTGGCTAAATCATAAAGCCATGCCATATGACGGTGATTCAGACCGAGTTATTATTTCATTTAACGCCCAAGTGCATGGTACAAGCGGCGATAAGGCATTTAATTATGGTTTCCATTGATTTTAACCGTAGGGGCGAGGTATGCCTCGCCCTCGTTCTGGCGATTTCATGCCATGATTGCAAAGGCACATGATGAACACAGATTTTTACCAAACAGTATTATCTCTAAAATCCTCTGGCTCGAGTTTTGTGACCGCCACGGTGGTCTCGAGACGAGCGCCAGTGTCTTCACATCTTGGCGACAGGGCGCTGATTTTTGCCGATGGTCGAATGCAGGGTTTTGTTGGTGGTTCGTGCAGCCGTGAAATTGTGCGTAAACAAGCCCTCGAGACCTTAAAACTTGGTAAACCCCGCCTTGTGCTGATTCGTCCAGATGCCACCCTCGAGACACTGCATCATGCCTCTGATGCCGAAGGGATAGTCGTTCCAATGACTTGTGCTTCCGAAGGGGCGGTGGATGTTTACCTCGAGCCACACAGCCCAGTACCGCTTTTGTTGGTGGCTGGTTTTACCCCCGTTGCCGAGGCTGTGGCGCGAATAGCGGCGCTGCTTGAGTACAAGGTGGTGCGAATTGTCACCCTGCCAGAGATGCGAGACCTTGAGCCAAATAGTGCGATTGCCCTGCCAGATTTGCCAGCGTACCTCGACAATTTAGCTTTAGAAACTCGAGCCAAATTGTCGGCTGTGGTTGCCACCCAAGGGCATTATGATGAACCTGTTCTCGAGGCGTTGTTACTTAGCAGTGTGGGTTTTGTGTCCTTGCTTGCCAGTCGTAAACGGGCGGTGACGGTGCGGGAACTGCTCGAGTTGCAAGGTGTGCCGCAGGGGAAAGTTGCTGCTATTCGTAATCCAGCAGGACTGGACATCAACGCCAAAACCCCTACCGAAGTGGCGGTCAGTATTTTGGCGGAAATTATTCAAGCCCGCGACTCGAGCCGTGAAATGTTCACTAACTCGAGCAGTTATCAAAAGCCAGAAATTGGGAATGATAAAAAATCGCTGGTCACAGGGCTGGCAATTGAAAATGACGAAAAGTCGTTTGTCACAGGGCGAATACAAGATTCGCCCCTACGGGTTGCGGAAAATGAATTGGATTTCCGTAGGGGCGAACTTTATGTTCGCCCTGCCACAAAAAATGGGAATAATGATTCATCTGCTGAGCCTGCTTTTGCAATTTCTCCCGTGGATGGTGAACGAATCGAAATTGCCTCGGCGGTACATTTTGCGGATTACAACGGTGTGACCTATTACTTTACCTGTGCCAACTGCAAACGTCGTTTTCTCAAAGACCCAAATCAATTTTTAACGGTTACGCCATGATTGCAGATTTAAGGGCTGGTTTTGCGGCTCGAGGGTTTGTTACCTCAGATGATTTTGCGGTTGCCTTGCAATTAATGCTTTCACTCGAGAAACCACTTTTAATCGAAGGTCCAGCCGGAGTTGGTAAGACCGAAAGCGCCAAGGTACTGTCCGAGGCGCTCGGCACACGCCTGATTCGTTTGCAGTGCTATGAGGGCTTAGATGTCTCGAGTGCCTTGTATGAATGGAATTACCCTAAACAAATGCTGCGGATTCGCCTGACCGAAGGACAAGGTTCGCTCGAGGAACGTGAGGCACAAATTTTTTCTGATGCGTTTTTACTTAAACGCCCACTTCTCGAGGCGATTACCCAAGAGGTTGCGCCAGTGCTTTTAATAGACGAGGTAGACAGGGCAGACGAAGCCTTTGAAGCCTTTCTGCTCGAGTTGCTGGCGGAATTTCAAATTTCTATCCCCGAACTTGGGACAGTCAAAGCCAAAACCCGTCCACGGGTGATTCTGACCTCGAATCGCTCGAGGGAGTTGTCTGATGCGCTGCGGCGGCGCTGCTTGTATTTGTGGCAGTCGTATCCGACGGTTTCGCAGGAACTCGAGATTCTAGAAGCGCGTTTGCCAAGTATCAATCCTCGTTTGGCATTGCAAATTGCAAATTTAATGGAAGCCTTGCGGCGTTTGCCGTTTCATAAAGTCCCGGGTGTGGCTGAAACCCTCGATTGGGCGCTTGCCCTGATGAACTTGCATCATGATGCGCTTGATGCAAAAACGGTGCTTTTAACTCGAGGTTGTATCTTAAAAGCCCGTGAAGATTGGGTGCTACTCGAAAATAACCTTCCAGCCCTCGAGAAAATCTGGAATGACAAAATAGGGCAGCGCAAACCTTTGGAAACAGATTTTGGAATTGGCACGGTCACGATTCGTTAAACTCTAAACCGTAAGGGCGAGGCATGCCTCGCCCCCTGAGAATACAATGGCACTGCTCGAGAAAATAACCGCTTTTACCCAAATTTTGCGCTTTGATCATCAATTCAAAATTGGTGTTGGTGAAGTGACGGATGCCTTGCGTTCGCTCGAGATTGTAGATGTTTTACAAAGTCGGGAGTTGTTGCAATCGGTGTTGCGGCTGGTCTTATGCGCTAAACTCGAGGAGATAGAAATTTTTGATGCGGCGTTTCAAGCCTTTTTCTTTCCAGAACGGGCTGGGGTGGCTCAATCTTTGCTGCCACCAGACGAACATCAAGCCTCGGTGACAGATAAACCCGCCAATCATCCCAGTCCGCAGTCCCAGGAACAACCGCCAGAAGAAAATCCAGAACAAGATCCAGACTTTGTGGGGTCTAAAACCAAGCACCGCCCAGATGATGATGACTCGGAAGCTACACCAGTCGAACATTGGATGCGTGGCTTGTTCAGTGCTGCCGCCAGCACTTCCGACGCACCTAAAATCAGTGCCGATGGTCTCGAGGCAATGCTTGGCGCGGCAGGGTATCTGGTGCGCTCATTGCGGCTTGGGCGCTCGAGAAAATGGCGAACCTTGCCGTCTGGCGCTCGGTTTGATTTTCGTAAAACCTTGCGGAAAAGTTTGTCTACGGGTGGTGAGCCGATTCATCCGTTTTGGTTGGGGCATCCAAAGCGCAACCCACGGATTGTGCTGCTTTTAGATGGTAGCCGCTCGATGACCCAAACAACCCAAGCCACTTTGCAATTTGCCTTTGCTTTGGCGCAACGCTCACGGCGCGTGGATGTCTTTACCTTTTCAACCGAACTGCGTGATGTTTCTCATTTTTTGTATCAACGGCAACTCGAGTTACCAAATTTAGCCGCAGCTTGGGGTGGTGGCACGCAAATCGGTCATAACTTGCGGGTTTTTTTGCGTGAACATGCGCCTCGGGTTCTCACCCCAGATACCTTGGTGATTATTTCCAGCGACGGCTTAGAAGTTGGTGAAACGCAGCTACTCGAGTCTGCTCTGCGCGAAATAAAACGCCGTTCGGCTGGGATTATTTGGCTCAATCCATTGGCTAGTCAAAAAGGTTTTATGCCAGTCTCTCGAGGTATGAAAACGGCTTTGCCATTTATTGCAAAACTAAGCCATGCCCAAACGCCAAGCGAATTCTCGAGCTTGCTTGATGGTTTTTTAGCGCGTTGATTGACGGTATTTGATTTAGGTAGAATCATCTATGTCCTTTGGTTTTGTTGCTTCGTTGCGTTTACAAGAGTTATCGGATTTATTTGCAGTCAATAAACGTGATTTTGCCTTTCTTGAC
>JANNEE010000233.1:0-3936 GCA_031388325.1 Deinococcales bacterium | reverse complement strand
ATAAAATGGGTCATGCCGCTTCTCGAGCCAAATGTTGAGCCTCTCGAGACGGTGACGCTGCTTGCACCATTTGACCCGATTGTTTGGGACAGACGCAGATTTGAGATTCTGCACGGCTGGGAGTACCGATTTGAAGCCTATTTAAAACCAGAAAAACGCATCCGTGGGTACTATGCCCTGCCGATGCTTTACAATACCGAAGTGATTGGTTGGGCGAATATCAATGTTAAAAATGGTTTTGCGGCAGAGCTTGGTTATGTGCGTCAGCCCAAAAGCGCGGTTTTTAAGCGGCAATTAAGAGCCGAACTTGAACGCATGGCGGCATTTCTTGGCATTGAATGACAAAATTTCACACTTGTATAATGAGGTTAATACGTGAAATTCTGAGGGAAAATGGCAAGGAGGACTAACAAACGGGTTCTATAGTGTTGTCTCGAGTTTGACTTCAAGTCTGACTGTATCATCGGTTTTTAACCACAAGAATTCTGGTCGTTCGAGCTTATGTGTGTCCAGCGAAATCACAAAGGTACTCTCGGCACTGAGGCGCTTGGTGTTGCCGTCGTAATAAATCTCGAGTGGAATCTCGAGGTCTTTGGTTATTCCACCCAATTCGAGTTTGACTTTTGCCTTAAAATTTCGGTTTTCACCACTGATTAAAGTGCGTTTTTCACCACTGATGCTGCTGCTTTTTAGGGTGATGACTGGAAAGCGCGAGACCTTAAAGACATTGTTACGGGCGTTATCGTCGCGGATGCCATTGCCACTGTTAAATTTAGTTGGGCGGACAGTGACACTAAATTCGGTCTCGAGTGGGCGTTTCAGGTCAAATTCCCAGTTGAGGGTTTCGATTGGGGCTTTACCACTCCATTTATCTTGTCCAGCACTGGCAAAATAAGTCACGCTCGAGTTTGTCTCGAGCTTCTGGGTGCTTTGGGCAAAACCAATTGTGGCAAGCGATAAGCTGAGCAACAAGAATCGTTTCATAGGCGTACTCTAGGCGTTAAGCAGGCAAGAGTCTGTACGAAAATCAGCTAAGATGAGGTAGTACGCCATACGATGTAGGCAATACCAGACTTGTGATGTAGGCAAAACCACAATAAACTTGAGTGTCTTTATGTTAGATTATGTAACATGAATCAAGAATTTTCTGCCATGATTGAACAACTCAAAGCCGAACACGCCGAGAATCTGGCGCAAATGCCTTTGCCGATGGGGGCAGAAGCCTTTTTGAAGAAAAAAATTCTCGAGCAGGATTCAGAGACGATTACTTTTATGCTTAAGCTGGCTTGGGTCTTTGGGGCGCAAGCTGGGCAGCAAGCCGTAGCACAAGCCCAGATGCTCGAGAATCAGCCGCGCCATAGACGAGTCGAAGCCTAGAGAGCTTTGGGCTTTAGGCTATGAGCTTTGAGGAAATTCAGGCTGTTGGTACAATCTTTTTAGGCATTTACCCTTAGAATTTTTTCAATGCAGCATATTCTTGTTCTGGGCGACCAGCTTAATTTGGCTCGTTTTGATGGTTTCGAGCCTGCACAAACCAGAATCATCATGATTGAAAGTATGGCACGCAGCCGAGCGATTAAATGCCATAAGCAACGCTTACTGATGATTTACAGTGCCATGCGTCATTTTAGGTTAGCGCTCGAGACTCGCGGCTACATGGTCACTTATGGGCAATTTCCGAATTTTGAAGCTGGTTTAGCCGCCTACCTCGAGCAGTTCCCCAAGGCGACCATCGAAGTCATGCAGCCAGCCGATTATGGCGTGGCGAACAGTCTAACGGCGGCTGTTTCGGGTTCAGGTGGGGTCTTAAAAATTGTTCCAAATACCTTGTGGCTTTCTAAAAAAGCCGATTGGGATTTATACGCCAAGGGCAAGAAAACTTACCGAATGGAATTTTTTTATCGCCAATTGCGCCGCCAAACCAATTGGTTAATGGATGGCGCAGAACCACTTGGTGGACAATGGAATTTTGACAGCGATAACCGCCTTGTGCCACCTAAAAACCATGTTTTTCCAAAAAAACTCGAGTTTGTACCAGATGCGATTACACTTGAAGCCAAAACTTTTGTCGAGCAAGAATTTACCGACCATTTTGGCAGTGTAGAAAACTTTAATTGGGCAGTTACTCGAGAACAAGCACTGGTTGCTTTGCAGCATTTTCTCGAGTTTCGGCTTTATTATTTTGGGGCATACGAAGATGCGATGGTAGACGATGAAACACAGCTTTATCACAGTTTGTTGTCGCCAGCCATCAACATTGGCTTAATCAGTGCCAAAGAAGTCTGCGAAGCGGCTTTGCTGTACTTGGGCAAAGTACCATTGCCCAGCTTAGAAGGTTTTATTCGTCAAATTCTGGGTTGGCGCGAGTTTATGCACCATGTTTACAACACTTTGATGCCCGATTTACACCAAGCCAATCGGTACGGTTTGACTCGAGCCTTACCCGATTTTTATTGGACAGCCGACACAAAAATGCGTTGTCTCCAAAAAGCCGTCCAACAAGTCTGGGATACTGGTCACGCCCATCATATTCAGCGTTTGATGGTGCTGGGTAATTTTGCGCTGCTGGCGGGTGTAAAACCACAAGCCGTCAATAACTGGTTTTTAGAGGGTTTTGTGGATGCCTTTGACTGGGTGGTGACCCCAAATGTGATTGGTATGAGCCAATACGCCGATGCGGGTAGCTTCACCTCCAAGCCCTACATCTCTGGGGCTGGGTACATCAACCGCATGAGCAACCACTGCCAGCATTGCGCTTACAAACCCAAAGAAACCTTGGGTACACAAGCCTGCCCATTTAACAGTTTGTACTGGAATTTTATTCACCAGCACCTCAGCAGCCTAGCCACTAACCCACGCATGAGTATTATGGTTGCCAATTGGAAAAAACGCAGTCAAGCCGACCAAGAAGCCATTACTGAGCAAGCAGCAATGGTTCTAGCGAATTTAGGATTTGGTACAGAATAAGTTCTTGACTCTTGGATGATTATTTTCTTGATAATAAATCAATGCTGCTGCCGTCATCATTGACTGTTTTGACTGTGCCGATACTTGGTACAAAATAGACATCGGTGGTGGTGCTGCTGCCGTCGGGCTGATAAAAAGTCGAACGAATAATAAAGGCATTAAAACGCCCAGCTTTGACTTTTACCCCACCTGTACCAATCACTTGGGTCGAAGCCGTGATTTTATACCCGCCACCAACATCTGAAGTGCTTTGCCACTGCATCCCAACTTTTAAGGGCGCTTTAGGATACAAAATCAGTGGCGGCTTAAACTGAATGACTTGCTGTCCGACTTTATTGCCCAAAAAAGTCACGCCATTGGCATTGGAAACAATATAATCCTCGCCAGTCAGTTGGTCTTTCATGGTGTGCTGTAAAACCAGCACTTTGGTATTAAAAACAGTGTCCTCACGGGCATATTCTTGGATTTCGCCACTCGAGTAGACCCAACGCATCCCCACCCGAGTCGGATAATAATTATTTTGGGCTTGGCTCGAGACCAACAAAAAACCCAACAGCACAATCAAAGCTCGTTTCATTTGTCTTCTCCTAAGGCTTGCCCGCGCTCGGTGGCAGCCCGTACCGCCTCGATAATCGCCGCCCTAAAAGTATAGCGTTCAATTTCGGCAATACCCGCAATGGTTGTACCGCCCGGACTCGAGACCTCATCTTTGAGGATACTTGGATGCACCCGCCGCAACAGCAACTCGCCCGTGGTAATCAGTAACTTACCCGCCAGTTCAATCGCCAGTTTACGACTCAACCCCATTCGCACCCCGCCGTCAGCAAGGGCTTCGGCAAAAATCGCCGCATAAGCTGGACCTGAACCGACCATGCCCGTAAAGGTGTTAAAAAGTGGTTCGGGTAAATCATAGACATCGCCCACCGAAGCAAATAATGCCTGTGCAAACTCGAGGTCGCCGCTTTCTGC
>JANNEE010000184.1:0-3587 GCA_031388325.1 Deinococcales bacterium | reverse complement strand
AGAAATCCACGCCATTGGGGATTGGTGCATTGGCGGCGGCACTGATTCCCAAAAAGAATTCGCCAGACCTCGAGCAATACGCTGTTGAAATTATTGGCGACAATGTGCGAATAACGGTCTGATTCATAACTGGATTAGCCCAGCTTTGGTTGGTCTAAAACCACACTTTTGGTAAAACGGCTCGAGGTGGTCTTCAAAATCCGCATGAACCCATTCGCAACCGTGCTGTTTGGCAAATGCCACCGCTCGAGCCACCAGTTCTTGTCCAATGCCACGGCGTTTGTAATCTTCGTGAACGGAAGGGTCGAGCAGAAACGCATGAACCCCTGCATCACCAATCAGCTTTGCAAAACCAATCAGTTTGGTGTTATCAAATGCACAGACGTAACACATCGCAGCCTCGAGTTCAGCTTGAAAATCTATGTTGGAAGGTTTACCCCATGCCGAAAAGAAAAGCTCATTCAGGGCGGTGTTCTCGAGCGGTGGACTGATTGCGTACTTTATGTTCATTTGTCTCCTTACAGAGTTTGCTACACTGCTAAAATGATTACCGAAAAGAGACTGAGTACAGAAGAATACTTTGAACTCGAGCAGCGCTCCGAAGTTCGTCATGAATTTGTGGATGGTGTGATGCACGCAATGGCTGGTGATAAGAAACAAAATAATCGGGTCGTCAGACGATTGGTACGGTTACTTGATGCTGCGGCTGATGCCAAAAACTGTGATGTGTTTTTTACGGTTGTCAAAATGCAAATCCCTAACGGCAAGTACCGTTACCCAGATGTGGTTGTGACCTGCGAAGAAGATGCCGATGAATACCTGATTAAAGCACCTTGTGCGGTTTTTGAAGTGCTTTCTGACAGCACACGGGATGTGGACGAAAACGAAAAACTCGAGGAGTACCTAAAAATTGCCAGTGTGCAACGTTATGTGCTGCTGCGCCAAGACAGGGCTTTAGCGATGGTTTACTCGAGAGACGGGATAGAATGGCGTTTTGCTCTGCTCGAGAATACAGGCGAATTTGAGATTCCTTGTTTGGGCTTAACGCTCAGGCTCGAGGATATTTACAAGGGGATTATCCAAGCGGTTCTTTAATTCAAAGGCTCGAGCCACGGGTTTAGCACTGGAACAAATTCCTTAAAATCATCGGTGTTACGGGTCACTACAACAGCATCCATGACAAGAGCAGTCGCTGCAATCCAAGCATCTGAATAACCTTGTGTCTTACCTAGCCGAACCGCCTGACTGGTTATTGTTGCCCATGTAGTGGCGATTTCTCGGTCTATGCTGATGATATTTCCAAAATATTCTTGCTCGAGATTAGCTAACCAATCACGGTAACTTTGAGCGCGTTTTGTTTTACCTAAAAGCAAAATGCCTTGTTCGATTTCTGCAATGCTGACAATACTGATAAAACAATTCGAGACTTTTTGCTCTGATAGCCAAGTGTTGACACCAAAATTTGGTTTTGGCTTGGTTTGCTCCGAAAGAACATTGGTATCAAAAACAAAACGCTTCATCCGAGTTTCACAGGTTTCACAGGCGAATTGTCACGGCGTATTTTTAACTCACCTTTTGGCGCACCCGCAAGCCCCTCGAGTGCAGATTTACTTTTTTGCTGCAAACGCATATATTCAGCATGAGAGACCACTACAGCTGTTTGTTCACCGCGCTTGGTAATCACTTGCGCTTCACCTGCCGCAGCCAGTTCGATGACTTCACTGAATTTCGCTTTTGCTTCCTGAAGTTGCCAATTTCGCATATCAATCATCTCCTGACCAGCACTGGTCAGATTGTAGCATTGTTATCCAATAACTCATAGCTCGAGTTCGGTGTAACCCATGCGTTTTACTTCTTTAGAAACATACGCCAGTGCTGCTTGCTCGAGTGCTTCTGGGTAAACAGCTTGCCAAGTTGTAGCGGCTTTTTTACCTGCTTTTTGCATCAGTGCCGCCAACTTAAAATGCGCCTGCACAATGCTTTGCGCCGAGAAGTCTGGTATGTCCATGATGTCCTCGAGTTGCTGCTGTTCGTCGCCCTCGAGTAATTCGTTGTAGCGCTGGTCGCCAACATCACGCAGCCTGCCACGCCCCAAAGAAAACACCAAAATCATCTGCACCATCATATGATGCAGCCGTTGCGAGGCAGACAGAATCTCGCCGCGTTCAATGCTTGGCAGTACCGAAAATAAGCTCCAGAAGTAACAAATTTCGACATACAGCGCTTTACGAATTTCTTCGGCGCTCGAGGGAACGGCTGGCACGGTTTTCAGGATGTGTTCACGGTCAAATAAAACTTGGCTTCGATGCTCGGTGATTTTTATATCGGTTATGGTGTCCAGCCAAGTCCCAATGGCAATGATGTCACCGTTTGGGTGCAGCAAAAGTGTACTAATCATGTTGCTGGCAAATAACTCATGATGCTTGAGGACTGGATGAAGCTGTTGTAAAATCGCCTCGTAATTGGCTCGAAAATCATCCAAATCTTCTTGAACCAATGCAATGTGTATATCAATGTCAGAATGCCGATCTCCTTGTCCACGCCCAAGACTACCCTCGAGCCAGACGGCTTTGACTCGAGCATCGGTTTGCAGTAGAGCCGTGATTTGATTAGCAAACTCGAGTTGCATTATAGCACTCATAAAATACCCTCCTTTTCCTCTGGCAGCCACGCCTGTCCTTCTTTCGAGCTATAAAACTGCATCAGTTCAAAGAGCATGGCGAGTGGTCGTTCTGCCCATGAAAGCGTGGGTTGTGGTGAACGCGCAGCAATATAAAGCGCCAATTGCCAGTGTCGCCACAACACCCTTTGTTTGAAAGATGCTTCAATTGGTGCTGTTTGGGCATAGCCTTGCATCAGCCAAGGCACGGCTCGGAGTGGAATTCCAGCAAAATCAAAAGCTGGATCGCCCCATGTTGCCGCACCCCAGTCAATCAGGGCGGCATACTCGAGAGAATCAGCTTGCACCATAATGTTGGTGGTTTGTAAATCACCATGTCGGAATCGGGCTGTAACACCCTCGAGTGCCGATGCCAGTGGCTCGAGTTGAGTCTGTAGCCATGTGGCTTCTGATGTGGTGAACCAGCCCTTTTCGGCTAGGGTATTGGCTAAGTCTCGAGGGTCGGGTAGGGGCGGTTCGATTAAGGCACTGTTTTGTTCAGTCAGCACAACCCTTGTATGTAATTTGGCTAAGTCCTGTCCGAGTTGCTGCCAAGTTCTGGGTGTGTTTTCAGGCTCGAGATTCAGTAATCCAAGTGTTTGTCCATGAATTCGGGTTTGTACCATAAAAGGCACGTCTAGCACTTGTTGTGTTTGGTCATAAGCAATAAGTTCGGGGACACGAACTCCTGCTGCTTTTGCCAGTGGCAGGGCAATGGCTTCGCGTCTAAGGGCAGCGATGAAATTTGGTGCTTGGCGTGGTATGCGTAAAATCAGGTCTTGTCCTAGTAAAAAAATGCTGTTACAAATACCAATTTGGGGTAATTGCGTCCAAGTTTTAACGCCGTATTGCTGGGCGATGGTCTCGAGTTTTTCTGGGCTTAAATCAGGAAAGTCTGGGAGATTCACAAAATATTCTCCATTTCCTC
>JANNEE010000160.1:0-3467 GCA_031388325.1 Deinococcales bacterium | reverse complement strand
AATCACAATTGGCATGGTAAAGAATGAGATAATTTACCTATGCGAATTGTGATTTAGCCCTCAAGTCATTTGGCTTTCAGCCCAAACTCCCAGTGTATACTTAGCTTATGGAATGGATTCAAGACCCCACTGCATGGACTGCCCTTTTAACCCTCACCGCCCTCGAGATTGTTCTTGGTGTGGACAATGTTATTTTTATTAGTATCTTGGCGGGTAAATTGCCGCTCGAGCAACAAGCCAAAGCCAGACAAACAGGTTTGTTGTTGGCTGGTGGAATGCGAATTCTGTTTTTATTCTCGATTTCTTTAATTCTGCAACTCAAATCAGATTTATTTAATGTTTTTGGTCAGGGTATTTCTGGTAAAGACCTGATTTTATTGGCTGGCGGCATTTTTTTAATCTATAAAGCCACCAAAGAAATTCATGACAAACTCGAGGGCGAACATGGTGAAGTCTCGAGCCGAGTCGCCCCGACTTTTGCGGCGGTGATTGGGCAAGTGCTGATTCTGGACTTGGTATTTAGTATTGACAGTGTAATTACGGCGGTTGGCATGACCACCATCGTTCCCGTGATGGTGATTGCGGTGCTGGTTTCGGTAGGAATTATGCTCTTTGCTTCTGCTGGAATTTTTGGTTTTGTGAATAAACACCCGAGTGTAAAGATTCTGGCGTTGTCGTTCTTACTCTTAATTGGTTTTACCCTAATTGCCGAAGCCTTTGAAGTCAAAATCCCCAAGGGCTATGTTTACTTTGCGATGGGCTTTTCGGTGATGGTTGAATTCCTCAACATCCGCGCCAGTACCCGCAACAAAGCTAAGCCAGTCGAACTGCACCAACCGATTGTTGAGGACAGTGCCAAACCCGCTTAGCACTCGAGCCATGAAAAAGCGCACAGCCACAGGCTGTGCGCTTTTTGTTAGCCTTAAATATCTACTTTAGCAAAGACTGCGTTTTCTTCAATGAAGGCTCGGCGTGGGGCGACTTCTTGCCCCATTAAGTCCTTAAAGCATTCGTTCGCCTCAAGCGCATCCACAATTGTCACCAGTTTCATGGTGCGGGTGGCTGGGTCTAGCGTGGTTTCCCAAAGTTGCTCGGCATTCATTTCTCCAAGCCCTTTGTAACGCTGGATTGAAATGTTGGTTTTGTCGTTCAGTTCTTCCAAGCGTTTTTTCAGTGCCTCTTCATTGAAAATATACTCGCCTTTGCGTCCGACAGATAATCTATACAAGGGTGGCTGTGCAATGTACAAGTACCCTGCTTCGATGATGGGGCGCAAGAACCTATAGAAGAAGGTCATTAAAAGCACGCTGATGTGGCTACCATCCACATCGGCATCGGTCATAATCACAATACGGTGATAACGCACATTGGCAAGGTCAAAATGGGCATTGTCGCCAGTGCCTTGGACACCCGCCCCAATCGCGGCAATCATACTGCGGATTTCGGTATTCTTAAGGATTTGCGTAATCTGGGCTTTTTCGACGTTTAGCACCTTACCACGCAGAGGCAGTACCGCTTGGAATTTCTTGTCTCGTGCGCCTTTGGCTGTCCCACCTGCCGAGTTTCCTTCGACCAGCAACAACTCGGATTCGGCTGGGTCAGAACTTTGGCAGTCGGATAATTTACCCGGCAAGTCATCGTTCTCGAGCGGGTTCTGACGACGCACCAAGTCCTTGGCTTTACGAGCCGCATCTCGCGCTCGCGCTGCATCGGCGGCTTTCTCGGCAATCACCTTACCGACTTTAGGGTTTGCCTCGAGAAATTCCGATAATTTATCAGAAACCACGCGGCTGACCGCCATTTGCGCTTCTGGGTTAAGCAGTTTGACTTTGGCATTCGATTCAAACTGTGGATCGCCAAGTTGCACACTGACCACAACATTTAAGCCCTCGAGCCAATCATCGCCAATCGGTTCAACTGCGCCTTGTTTAAGGATGTTTTTGTCTTTCAGGTACTTGTTCAGGATGCGGGTGTAAGCGGTGCGAAACCCAGTCATGTGTGTACCGTGGTCGCGGTTGGTAATCATGTTGGCGTAAGCCAGCAAATTTGGGGTGTAGCCAGTGCTGTGAATTAAGCCGACTTCGACTTTGATTTCGTCGTGTGAACCACTGAGTAGTACCGCAGGTTCATACAAAATTTTGTCATCCCCAACAAGACTGCGGGCATAAGCAGCAACGCCACCTTTTTCAAAGAAAGTCTCGGTTTTGTGGTGTCCGTCGCGCTCATCGGTCAAGATAATTTTCGTGCCACCGACCAAGAACGATAATTCGCGCAACCTGCGACGAATCCGCGCATACTCCCAATGCGGTGTAATGTCCTTAAAAACCACTGGGTCTGGTTTGAAACTGACACTCGAGCCGTTGCGCCCAGCCTCATTTGTACCAATAATATGCAGAGGTTCGGTCAGCACACCACTTTCAAACATGATGCGGTACAAATCTTTGCCTTTGCGAATATCCACCCGCAAAAAAAGCGATAAAGCATTGACCACTTTTGCACCAACCCCGTGCAAACCACCCGAGACCTTATACGCACCATCATCGAACTTACCGCCCGCGTGTAAGTCGGTGAAGGTCACTTCGACGGCTGGACGACCCCCTTCGGAAGCCATTGCATCCACTGGGAAACCACGTCCGTTGTCGGTGATGGTTACGGATTCGTCTTGGTGAATTGTGACGGTCACGGTATCGGCAAATTTGGCTTGAACTTCGTCTATGGCGTTGTCAATGATTTCTGAGAGCAACTGATGAAAACCGTCTATGCCCGTACCACCTTGTAAGTACATGCCTGGGCGTTTACGAACCCCATCAAGCCCTTTTAAGACTTTGATGTTATCGGCGGTGTAATTGTCAGCCCCTTCTTGCCGTTCGGCTTCCGTTAAAGGTGCGCTCTCAACGATGTCCTCGATTGGCTGCAAGTTCTTAAAGTCGTCGTTATTCTCAAGCGGATTTGTATTTTCTGACATTGATTTCCTCTTTTCGTGAATTTTTCGTGTATCGGCTTAACGCATTTCGTTCAGCACAGAATTATACCCTAAAAAGCTACTCGAGTCAAGCAAAATTGATGCGTGCAGCACGAGGTTTTTAGTGCTTTTTTTAAGTCAGAATTTGGGGCTGCTAAAATCAGTCCGTTTCCACTTCTCGAAAATCCGTAAACTCGAGCTTAAATGCCTCAATCAAATGCTTTTTGACTTCATTCATTGGGATTTCATAACCCAAGAGTTTTTGCATACTGGTCATTTGGGTATCCTGCAAACCACACGGCACAATCAAATCAAAGTCTTTTAAGTTGGTATTGATATTCAGTGCCAAACCATGAATTGCCACGTTTTGCTTAATTGCCACGCCAATACTGCCGATTTTATCGTCTCCCACATAAACACCTGCATAACCGGGGTTCGGACGGGCTTGCAGCCCATACTGCGCTAAAACCCAAATCTGCACATTCTCGAGCCGCCGCAAGAAATC
>JANNEE010000151.1:0-3138 GCA_031388325.1 Deinococcales bacterium | reverse complement strand
AATTTCTTGTTCAAGACCCTGATGGGTATTTACTCAGGTTTGCTGAGGATTTAGGTCAACGTGAGGTGATTTATGAACGAGGAGACAATTAGAGAATTTGTGATTGCTGGTCATGGCAACTTTGAAAAAGTCAAAACCATGTTACTCGAGAACCCTAGTTTATTAGAAGCGGCTTTTGAATGGCGTGAAGGGGATTTTGAAACTGCTCTGCAAGCTGCTTCGCATGTCGGAAACGATCTAATTGCTCGGTTTTTACTCGAGCAGGGCGCTAAACTCGAGATAACCACGGCGGCGATGCTTGGGGACGTGGAAGGGGTCGAAAATTTCTTATTGCAAAACCCAGATTTAATTTACGCCAAGGGCGCTCATGGGATTAGTTTACTGACTCATGCGGTGATGTCCGAAAAGGCTGATTTTGTGCATAGCCTGATTCTCAAGGGCGCAATAGATGGTGCAAGTATGGCGCTCAACATTGCCACCGATATTGGCAATCTCGAGGTGATAAAAGTGCTACTTGAACATAGCAAACCAGATGTGACTTGGAAGAATTTTAAGGGTAAATCGGCTTTAGAATTGGCTAATCCAGAGGTTTTGGCTTTGCTTGAGGCGGCTAGTCATGCGTAATGTCTATTTTCAAATCACCAAGAACCTTAAACTTGGGCGCGATAAAGCCCTGATGGGCGATAAGAACGGTGCGGTTCAGGCTTTTGATAAGTGTGTTGCCGAATTGCGCGAACTGCCGCCAGAACAGACTCGGGATGTGCTACTGGCGCATTCTTACTTGAATAAATACCAAACACTGGCTTTAGAAAACAAAGACAATAAACGCGCCCTAGAAAGCCTGCAACGTGGCGTGTCGTATGCCCGCAGCAGCAAAGACCCGACGGCTCGAGCCGTGGCAGAAGAATGCTTGAGTGGCTTAGATTTAACGGCTTAAGCTAATTTTCTTGGGGCAGTTTTTTGTAAATACTGGTCTATCATCACAGCAGCAATGTTGCCACTGCCAGCCGCGATACTGACTTGTTGGGTTTGTGGTTGCACATCTCCGGCTGCCCAAACGCCTTCAAACCATTCGCCATCGGGTTTGCCAAGCAGTTTGGTTTGTCCGCGCCAACCTGTTTTAATATGCCCGCGTTCGGAGGTCTCGAGTCCAAGTTGAATGGCGAGATCGTTGCGTGGAAATTTTGGACTGGAGACATAGTAGCCATCGGCGGTGACTCGAGTACCATTCTCTAAAACCAAAGCGCTGATTGACCCCCTCGAACCTTCGATGCTGGCAATACTTCCGCTTACAATTTCTAAGTTGTGCTGAGCGCGTTTGACTTCGTACTCTGGTTTAATTTCTGTGCCACCGGTTAAAAGTAAGCGAACACTGGCAGCAAACTCGAGCAAAGGCAGGCTTTCGGCAACCGCGCTGTTTGCGCCACCGACACCAATTACAACGATGTGTTTACCGAGTAATTCTGGGCTTTCGCAGTCGGCACAGTAATAGGTGTTGCCTTTGGCGGCGTACTTCAAAAATGGTTCGTACTGCCCGCCAACCAAGGGGTGATAACGAACTACGCCAGTCGCAAGTAGCACAGTTTTGGCTTGGTGTTGTGTGCCAGTTTCTAAAGTGATGGAAAATTCTGGGGCAGTCCCCGAGATACTTTTGACATTGCCACGCTCGAGTTTAGCGCCCGCGCCAAGGGCTTGTTTTTCCATGCGTTTAATGATGTCAACGCCGCGTTCATGGTCAAAACCGGGGACGTTAAAGAGTGGGGTTAATGTAAACGGCAATGGTCCTGTGCGGCGGTCTACAATCAACACCGAACGCTGATGAAATGCCAAGTGTAAAGCAGCACTCAGTCCAGCCGGTCCTGCGCCAATAATTACAACGTCATAAGTCACGTGGCTATTTTAACAAGGTTTGGAGCTTAAAACCTTGTTTTGGAGACCCAAGCCTAATCTCGAGAATCGGATTGAAAATTTTTCTAAACCGCCAATAAGACTCGAAAAAAACCCATACCAAAGGATGGTCACTTTTTAGAGACATCAACATAAACTCGAGTCTATTCAGTGCAGCCTGTTCAATCTCAGCAGAGAACAAATTTGGAGTCTAAGACAGATTAAAAATCGATTCAAAGGATAGCGTTTATGAAAAAGCCGCCCATTTCGTCAATCGAAAATCACCACATTTCAATTGGTTACTTTGCAGCCCAGACCGGACTGTCTATACGGGCATTGCGACTCTATGACGAAGTAGGACTCCTTAAACCAGTCGTTGTGGTCAAGCACAATAAATACCGTTATTACAAGTTTGAACAAATCGCTGTTGCCCAACAAATAAAAACCTACCGCGAAAACGAATTGCCACTCGAGGAAATTAAACTGATTCTCAATCATCCGCTCAGTGCTAAACAACGCTTAGAGCAGCATCTCGAGCGTTTGCGTCAGCGTTTAACCCAACACCAAACGATGATTGGACAACTCGAGCAAATGCTACACCAAACCCGTTAAAATACTGTCTATGTTCAAAATCTGCGCTTACCAACCACAGCATTGGCGTGACCTCTATAAAATTTGTTTAGAAACGGGCGATAGCGGTGCGGATGCCACCGCTTTGTATCAGCATCCAGATTTACTTGGGCATTTTTATGCTGCGCCTTATGCACTGTTTGAACCAGAATTAACCTTTGTACTCGAGGATGAACTTGGTGCTTGTGGTTATATTCTGGCGACTGCTAATTCTCAAACTTTTGCAGAGCGCATGGAAAACCAGTGGCTGCCGCCGTTACGCCTAGAGTATCCCTTGCCAGACCCACAAGACCTCAGCCGCGATGCAAGCATGATTCGTACAATTCACAAAGGCTACCAAGCCGACCCACAAATTTGTCTCGAGTATCCAGCCCATTTACACATTGATTTACTGCAAAGGGCGCAAAAAAAAAGACAAGGAAAATTGTTAATGCAAACCCTGTTTGCCGTATTGCGCGAAAAAGGTGTCTCGGGGGTACATCTTGGGGTGGGCAGCCGCAACGAAAACGGCATTGCTTTTTATCAACACATTGGTTTTACACTGCTCCAAACGCACCCTTGGGGGATGGTTTTTGGGCTTTTGTTATGAACCAAGTTTTTGTCTACGGCACACTCAAACGC
>JANNEE010000094.1:0-1961 GCA_031388325.1 Deinococcales bacterium | reverse complement strand
CAAACCCGATGTGATTATTATTGGGGCTGGCGTAGCAGGGTTAGCTGCCGCTCAACGCCTAACGGCAAAGGGCGCGAAGGTACTAATTCTCGAGGCTCGTAACCGCATTGGTGGGCGCGTCTGGACAGATTCACGCTTAGGTTTTCCGCTCGAGATGGGCGCTCAGTGGATTCATGGCACAAAAAATAATCCAATTGCAACGATGGCAAAACAAAATAACCTCAGTACCAAAATAACCGATTTTGAACGGGTCACAACCTTTAACGAACAAGGTGAAATTTCTGCGCGGCTTGAACAAGAAATCGAAAGACATTTTGAAGACCTAAACGAACGAATAGACAATCATCCAAGCCGTGATGACTCGAGCCAGAGTTTACGCAATACCATTAACGCTACTAAACCCAGTATGCGCTTAAACGCCATGCAGGACAGGAATCTCGAGTACAGCATCAATGCCAATATCGAACATGAGTATGGCGAAGATGTCGAGAACCTATCCACCCGTTTTTATGACGATGCCGACGAAGACCAAGGCGACGACCTCATCATTCAAAAAGGCTACAGTCAAATCCCACAAATTCTGGCTCGAGGGCAAGAGATTCGTTTTGAAACAATCGTCTCGAGTGTTGAGTACAATTCTGGCGGCGTAAAAATCAGTACCAACCAAGGCGTTTTTGAAGCCTCAGACGCGATTATCACTGTGCCGCTTGGGGTGCTAAAACGGGGCGCAATAAAATTTATTCCAGAATTACCTGCCGCCAAAACCCGAGCCATTAGCAACCTCGGTTTTGGGGTGCTGGACAAAACCATTTTGCGTTTCCCTAAGAATTTTTGGGCAGATGCCGAAGCCGACTTAATCGCTTTTATTGGGCAGACCCGTGGGCAATGGGCAGAGACCTATGATTTAAGTGGGGTTGTAAACGAACCTGTCTTGGTGATGTTTAACGCGGGCAGTGTGGCTCGAGGCTTTGCTAAACAAAACGAAACATCGGTGGTCTCGAGTGCGCTGCAAACCCTAAGAACCATGTTTGGTAAAATCCCAGAGCCTAGTGCCAATCTTTTGACGCGCTGGAGCAACGACCCGTTTACTTGGGGCAGTTACTCGAGTCTGCAAGCGGGCAGCACACCTGCCGATATTGCTGGTTTAGCCGCCCCAATTGGCAGACTGCATTTTGCTGGCGAAGCCACTTCTCGGGCGCATTTGGCAACCGTGCATGGGGCTTTACAAAGTGGTCAACGTGCCGCCGATGAAATTCGGTGATGCGTTTTTTTAAGTGCCTAGGCTTAATGCTTTGAGGCAACTGAAAATGCAGCCCATGTTAGGCTCTAGCATAAGTCATTTAACACATTACCGTCTTGGCATAAGTTAGGTTAGACTGCCTCCGATGAGTCAGCGTACACCAGCTATTGGTTTTATATTCTTTACTTTGTTTCTCGACATTCTTGGCATCGGTTTAATTATCCCAGTGTTGCCCAAACTAATCGAAGAATTCACGGGTGGCAGCACCTCCAACGCCGCTTTTTATACAGGCATTTTAACGGCTGTCTACGCCCTAATGCAGTTTATTTTTGCACCGATTCTGGGGAGTTTATCGGATCAGTATGGTCGTCGTCCAGTCTTGCTGCTTTCGCTTTTTGGTTTAGGTGTGGATTATTTACTGCTTGCTTTTGCGCCGAATTTAATTTGGTTTTTTATCGGACGGGTCATCGCTGGGACAACTTCCGCCAGTATTTCCACCGCCACCGCCTATATTGCCGATGTTTCTCCGCCCGAGAAACGCGCCCAGAACTTTGGTTTAATTGGCGCGGCTTTTGGACTTGGCTTTATTGCCGGTCCTGCTTTGGGTGGGGTGCTGGGCGATGTCGGTTTACGTGTGCCTTTTTTTGTGGCAGCTGGTTTAACCCTAATTAACTGGTTATACGGTTTTTTTATTCTGCCAGAATCGCTGGGGTTAGAAAAC
>JANNEE010000069.1:0-4672 GCA_031388325.1 Deinococcales bacterium | reverse complement strand
CATGTTTTCTCCGCCAAGGAATTACATAATCAAGAAAGAGTTGTATGGTTTCTTTGATACCAGTAAGATTGATTGAGATTGGCGAATCCTGTGAAATAGAGGATACAACAGAACGAGGCTCATGCCCGCTTGCGATACTACGCGCTGACTCTACATACTCAAGAGCAAGTAAAGTTGGGGCAATTGAGTCACGTAAAGTTGCGGCATTGAGGACTTCGCCAGTTGTAACTTGAAGGAGTGTTGGCGATGGGCTGTCTTGAATCCGTGCAAGTTCTTGCTGAGCCATGAATCGCAAAGCTGCCATGTTTTGAAGTTCGCCAACTAGACTAGTTGCTCGTACATCATTAACTGCATCTCTGAGTTGAATTGTTGATGTAGCGTTGCGAACCGTTCCATTAAGAGATACAGCTTCAACTACAGCCCTTCCCTCTGTAGTTTCATCAATAATAATTGTGTCAATTCGAGCATATGGGTAGTGGGAAATCAATCTTTCAGCAGCTTTCGTAGCCTCATCTTTGTCTGAATGTCCATCGGTCAAAAGAAGAATGCTAAGCGCACGATACTTACTGTAGCTTGGGTCATCGGTTATAGAGTTAAATGCTGCTGCAATACTTGTTCCTCCGTCTGCTAAAAGTCTTGTGATAAGTGCGGTTTTTCTAAGAAGCTCGTCGCGTGTTCCCTTGAATATTTGCTGAGCTGAGTCTGTGAACTGGACAACAGCAATATCTTGCTGCCGTAAAGAGGATACCTGTTGTAGTAGAATTTCTTTTGCCGCATCAATTTTCTTTTGCCACGCTCCTATTTCGGACAAAGCGTTGGTACGAGATTGAGATTGAGCGGAAAAGCCTTCATCCATTGAACCAGAAGTGTCGAGAAGAACAATCCAAATTGAAGACACAATATCACTCCTAAAAGCAAGAACGTATAACCTACCACATTAGATTTTTCACTTTATATTTTGAGACTCTGACGAAATTTTAACATAAAACAGACAAAACTGCTTCAGGGAAGTTTACTTGGGTGCATCTCAGTATTGGGGGTTGTAAAATCGGTTCATGACCCCAGCTCGAGTAGGTTGAGCTTTGCCTAACAGCTTCAGCACACTATACAAGCCTATACTTAAGCAGGAGGTTTTAAGCTCGAGACAAGGCTTTTATTCTGTCGCAAAGCCCGCGTGTGGCAAAAAATCAATGTGGCTCGAGCGTATTGATTTATGATTCAAAAGGATTCTCTATATCCAGTCCAGAAATTCGTACAAAATCGGAGGTATTACGTGTCACCAGCACTTTTTGATAGATAAGAGCAGTGGCGGCAATCAGTGAATCTCCCAAGGAAAATTTTTGGAATTGGCGCAGTTCAATGGCTTTTTGCACAACTGCACTCGAGATTGGCAAAACAATACTATGAGCAAAGAACTGCTCAAGGGCTTGTTTTTCGCTTTGGGTTATTTTGTGGTATCCCAAGACTTCAACCATGCTCACAGCCGAAACAACAGGTGAATGTTTGGCAATGAAGGCACGCAAAAAGGTGTATTCTGCTTGAAGTGCGTAAATGATGATATTGCTGTCAAGCAACATCACAAAGCCTCACGCTCAGGCAATTCGCGGTCAAGACGGGTTTCTTGTTGCCAAGTCAGCCCATCGCCGAAACTGCTAGGTTGTTTGAGGTCAGCAAATTGCTGTAAGGCTGCTGCCATCGCTGTACCATCCGAAACCTTTTTGGTCTCCAAAACCGTAACGTGAACTTCTGCATCGGTTACTTCGGGACGCTCAGATAGCCACTCAAGCGAATTCCCATATAATCTAGCTTTATAAGTTTGCAGCATTTCATCACCCTGCATAGTCTAGCACAACGGTAGTAAGGTGAGCAATGCTATTGCACAATAAAGCCGTCTATCACAATTTTTTTTGCTCGAGCTTAGGCTTTTGCGGTGCTACACTAACCCCTTTGCGTCTCGAGTTACCCTCTCCAATAGGCTATGCTGCTCAAACCAAAACCCTGAACATCATGTTCTCGAGTCTTTAACACACCAAGACAAAATCAGTGTAGCCCAAGCCAAAGCTGTGTAGCCAAGTCTTCTTAACTTCTTTTTACCAAGTCTTGAACCGCCGTTTCCCAAGTTGCGAACTTGAACACAAATCCCGCCTCGAGCAGACGCTTTGGATAAGTAAAGCGGCTTTTTAAGACCAACTCGGTTTCGGTTTGTAAAAAAACAGCCCCTAGCTCGAGCATCCAGTTGGTGCTGGGCAAACCAAAACCAATTCCACTGGCTGAGCGAAATAAACGCATAAATTCGGCGTTGGGCAGTGGGTTGGGACTGCAAAGATTAACTGCACCAGCTATGGGTTGCTCGAGCAGAAATAGAATTGCGGCTATAAAATCGGTATCGTGAATCCACGAGATGTACTGTTGTCCATTGCCCATTGTGCCTCCTAAGCCATGTTTGACCAAGTTGTGCAGTACCGAAAATACCCCGCCTTGGTCAGGTGACATCACCATGGCGCTACGCAGGGCAACTTTGCGGGTTTGTGGGGTACGCGAAGCCTCGAGTGTCGCTTCCCATGCTTTCGCCACATCTACCGAAAAACGCCAAGTGTCGGGCATTGCCTCTGTCCCGCCAAGCTGCCCAGAAATATCATCGTTGGGTGCATCGAAACGATGGGTATAAATTGTGCCGCTCACGGCTTGTAGCCAAATCTTGGGAGGGTTTTTGGCGGCGGCAATAGCTTCTCCAATCACGCGAGTGCTGTAAGTGCGAGACTCGAGAATTTCACGGCGATTTTTTTGGTTGTAACGGCAATTGACTGTGCGCCCCGCAAGGTTAATCACGGCATCTGCACCGTCTATGGCTGTTGCCCAAGCGCCAAGCGTGGCAGCATCCCAATGGATGTACTCGAGGTTGCCCAAGGTACGTGGTTGTCCCCTTGTGAAGATGATGACTTTGTATTGACTCGCCAGTTCTCGAGCCAGAATTTGTCCGACTTGCCCTGTACCGCCTGCCAAAATAATGGTTTTCATGCTGTACCTACCTTTCCGAACACTTGAACCGATGCAATGAGTGAAACAAAAATCATTAAAACCAACCAACAACCACCCAATACAAATCCTGTGGGTAGACTCAAGCCATTTTGAGAAATAAAGGTCAGCAACAAGTAAACATTGTACAGAAGCGAAGCAATCCAACGCCAAAGGCTATTTTTATCAGTGGTTTTTGTCTCGAGTAAGTATGCCCAAAGCAAGATATAACCAAAAATTATCCAAGGAAAATAAACCAATGCCAACCACGCAAAAAGCCCAAAAAATCCGTTGACATAAAACGCGAACCGAGCCAAATCCTGTTTAATCACAAAATCCTCCTAGAAGTGCAATAAAGTACCTACCTCGAGATACGTGCATCTCGAGCCAATCTGTTGAGTACGACTTAAATCAGCAGTGCATGACTTTTCAAGAGCGAAAGTATTTTTCGCAATATAGGTTTCACAAGTGGCTGCACAAGCGGTTGAGCCGTCAGTTTTAAGAGTTGCAGTGCCAACTCGAGTGCTGCCGCAGTTAGTTTTTTGGTTTTCTCGCCGCCGCTTTGGTCATGTAAAAAATAGAGCAGCATTCCCATTTGCAGCGCCCAGAAAGCAGTCGGGGCGAGTTCGCCTAGGTGTTCTGGCAGTTTTTCATCCTCGAGAACCACTGCAAAAATAGCCATTCCAGCTTGGCGCAAATGGCTGGTCTTCTGCCCAAAAATCGAAAGCGGATGCTCGGCATCACCGACTTAGTGCATAATCACTCCCAAAAGTTTTTGGTCGTGCTGCACAATCTCGAGTTTTGAAAAGAAGGCTTGCTCGAGTTTTTGCTTTAAGCTATGCTTTTCTTGGTTGTAGGTTGCAACTGCCATGCTATGCTCGAGTTGCACAGCTTCGTAGTAGGCTGCCACAATGGCTTCTTTGCTATCAAAATGATGGTACGCCGTGCCAACTGCCATACCGCAAGCCAAGGCAATATCACGCATGGTGGTGGTGTCAAAACCTTTTTCGCGGAATAAACCAAGGGCGGTGCTTAGAATCTGAGCGCGGGTGAGTTCGGCTTTGCTTTTGGGTTGCGCGGCTTGGCTCGAGTTAGAGTTTTTGAATTCGTTGAAGTTGAACACGTTCATAATTTACTTGAACATGTTCAAAAAGTCAAGCGTCGCCTTGGTTTTTTGTTGGTGATAGCCTCGAGATTACTGCCGAATGTGTGTAATCGTGGTTTCTTCTCGAGCTTGTAGTTCGTGTCGTTCTACCTGAACTTGGGTTTCTCGAGCCAGTAAATAATTCCCGAACCACTAAGCTAAAATAATTAGACTTGACAAACTCCTAAAATCTGAGCATAATACACTCAAGTTTGCTGATACCTAAATCGGCGACAAAAGGAGAAATACTTATGATGCGAATCAATACAAACCCTTGGAAGTTAATGGATGCTGTTCTTGCCGACCTCGAACGTACTGGCAAAACCAGAAATTCTGATACCGATGTTTTTGAAACTGCCGAGGCGGTGCTGGTTAAAGTGAATCTGCCCGGTGTAAGCCCCGAAAATGTTGAACTGAACTTGGAGCGCAATGTGTTGACCCTGAGCGCCAAACTCGAGGAAATCACCCCAGAAGGCACAAAAGTGCTGTGGCGTGAACGGGGGAGTGGCGAAC
>JANNEE010000054.1:0-4167 GCA_031388325.1 Deinococcales bacterium | reverse complement strand
ATTGTTTCAGGGTCTTCCATCGCATTGTGGCGTAGTGCTAAACGGTGTCGTCTCGAGGCTTGGAATAGGGCAGTGTCGGCGGGTAGGGCTTTCACATCTAAGCGCTGCTCGAGTTCGCTTCGTAACCAACTTGGCATGGTGGCGGTCATGGCGCAGATTCGCACCTCAAAGTCTTTGTAGAGCATTTCGGTTAAAGCCAGAAACATTCCTAAGCGGCTTGGTTGGTAAGCGTGAATTTCATCCAACACTAAACTCGAGCCAGCCAACATGGTCAGAATACCTTCGTAACCAGATAATCTGTAGGCGGCTTTGAGCATTTGATAAGGTGTCAAAACAGCCACGGCGGGTTGGTGCAGTTTATTAAAATCGCGTTGTCGGCGAACGTTTTTGGTTAGGGTATTGGTGTCTTCGCCTTGCTCGAGTCCTTGACGGTACAGCACTTGCACCGCTCGGCTGTGCAGAATCGCCACACCATCTTTGGGGGACAGGTCGCGTATCAATCTGGCTTGCATGGCGTTCAAACTGGCTTGGTACGGCAGAGCATAAATAAGTCGCCGTGGGTTTTTGGTTTGCTGCATGGCTGCCCATCCCAATGCGGCTTCAGTTTTTCCACTGCCTGTTGGGGCGCTAAAAATAATGTTCCCGATTTTTTGGGCAGCTATCTGATGGGCTTTTGGCTCAATCAACTTATCTTCTCGGATACTCATCTGAGCTATCAGTGTTTCGAGGCTCGGTAGGGCTAAGGCTTCTGGAATGGGTGCGTCAGCGCTTGCCATACGGTCTGATTGAGTAATAACACCGCGCAGTATCAGGTGTAATCGGCGCTCGAGTTTGAGGATTTCAAATTCTGGTTCGTCGGGATAGGGTTCGTCTACATTGTTGATATTGGCGTATAAGGCAATTCCCTGCTCGAGGGCAAGGGCGGCTTCTTCGTGAAAATGCTCGAATTCGATTGCAAAGGTTTTTTGACGCACCCCAAAAGTCTCGAGTTTATACAATTCAATCCAAGTATTCGGCACTCGTTCTAGCCAGTGCTTAAGCCAGAGGATGGCTTGAGGTTCAAATTCTGTTAGTAATTCTTCGCCGCTCGAGTCCTCGTACAATTTTTCTATTAATTCTGCGTCTCGGTGGTGCGAAATCACGCCAAGGGCAATCAGTTTTTGTTCGCTTTTGGTGGCAATCCAAGGCAGAAAGGCTAAGGACAAAACTTCATGGCGTTGTTTGTACTTTTGTGTTCCTCCGTGTAGTACCTTTTGAAAACCCGTGGCAGCTTTGCCAAAGTCGTGCATCACGGCTGCCCAAAAAGCAATGTGCCAGAGATTTTCTTGTTGGGTCACGGCTGTTAAATTGGGTGTACGAGTCATCACACCAATCAGTCGCTTAACCACTTGATGGGTGTGTTCCTCGAGTGTTTCTGGTTTTCCGCTCGGGCTATGCGAGGCGCTTTTGGCAAGTGGTTCAAACACTGACACTCCCGTCTAAGGTTTCACTTTCTAAACCCGTTAGGCTGTGCCAGACTAAAATCCGTTGTCGTTCGCGGTGCATTGGGCTACTCGGGTCTATCAGCACCGATTCAGTATTTGCCATGACGGTCATGACTTCGCTTGGGCTATTTTTTTCGCCTGCTTTGGGATGAAAAACCCGATTCTCGAGACTCACAAATCTTGCCCATGCGACATCACGGCGGTTATCTGGGTTGACGATTCTAGGCATCAGGATACCTTGTCCGACGCGAACTCGAGGGCGGTACGACCACGGGAGTAAGGTATGGTCGTAATAGCCAGTATTACTGGTCTCGAGCGTCAGCACTTGTACATTCTGGTAACTGGCTAAGTCTTGGCTGCGTCCAAGTGCCACAGGATAACGTGGCTCGAGGAAGGCTTGATACCATGTGTCTAAATCGGCTGTCTCAAGGTAGAGCGTTAGTTTTGGGGCATAAAAAATCTGGCGCAATGTTGGGTTCATATTGGCACTGATATTGGCTGGATGCTGCCATCCTCTGGCGCTGCGGTCTACTTTGATGAGCCAAGTGTGTTCGTAATCATCCACTGTTCCACTGTGTGTAAAAGTATAAGCAAATCGAAACGATTCTGGGTTTGGGTACGCGCCCAATGCACTGGCAATATGTCCGTAAATCGTGGCAGGCGGAGGCATCGGGAAACTTGGTTGTCTGCCGACCAAGAAATGTGGGTAACGAAATGAAGTCGTCAAACCCTCGAGTTCTATTTTGAGGACTTGCATGGGCTACTCCAACCAATGGGCGTTCGCTGGGTTCTGCACATCGCTGGCGAGTGCTTCAAGAATTACCCTTGGATGGTCTAATTGGTAGGAAAAACCCAAGTTTTGTAGGGCAGTCTCGAGTTTTTCGCGCTCAACATCGTGAAAACCCTTGACCCAACCGACATAAAGTTTACTAAGCATCTTATCTTTCCAAACCGCTACGGCTTGCTCGAGCGCTTCTATATGCACCACTGGTTTGCCTTTTTCGTCGGACACAATCACATAATGCAACGGGTTATTTCCGCCTTTAAGCACAACTGCCATGATGATCGCTGGGGTCACATCGGTGTAATGAATGGCTTGTTTAGCCCCGCCTTCAAGCTGTGCTAAACCACTTATTAAACTCGAGATGCGTTTGCTGCGCTCTTCGAGTGGTAAACGGAATTCTTTACTGGGTTCATCGTGTTCTAAACCTTGTTCTTTGGCTAATCCAATCCGCACTTCATCAAGGTTTCTCGAGCCACTTTGGTCGCGGTAAGAAAATGTTCCGGCGCGGTTTAAGTCCAAACTAAATAAGCCTTTCAAGGTAGCGCGGTAGAATTGATGCGAATGTGGTACAGGGTCGCCTTCATGACGGCTCATTGTGCCAAAGTCTTTGGTTGGTCGAACTGCTGCGATACTCACTAAGGTACTCATCCGAAACGGGCTGGTGCGCGTAATACTTGTTTTTGTTTCGGTTTCGTCTTTGCGCTCGCCAGCTTCGGCTCGAGCTTCTTTAGCCGTGGTTTTTTTGGATTCGGCTCGCATGTACCCAAATAAATCATCATCCCACCATTTCATTGGATTTGCGTCTGTATACGCCACCTTATTCTCACGGAAAATTGGTGCTGTATGGGCTGCCCATGCAGGTTGCTGCTCGAGCGTAGAGCGAAGCCAAAAACGAAAGGATTGGGCTGAGACGTAAGGAAATTTACCCTCTTTCGTTTCAATCATTTTTACGCCGACTTCATTATCGTAATCAGCATCGGCGGCTTTGTTCGAGTTATTCAGTGCCGAAGCGGGTGCATCTAGTAAAATAATTCCGTTAATAAAAGCCATGTTATTTTTCTCCTTCGTTCTCTTCAATTTCCTCAAGGGCTGCTTGATTACCGTCAAACCACTTTGTTTCAAAGAGTGTTTCGATAACCCTAATTCGGGTTAAATCCCACGCCAAACCAAAATCGGCTCGGGCTAATTCTTCGCCTTCTTCAAAAATCTCCAAGTATTCATTAAATCGCACGGCAGGCTCGAGTCCTTTTTTTAAGTGCCGCATTCCCATTTGAATCAGTAATTGCCGAACCTCATAGGCTTTTTTAGTGGTATAAATTTTTTGAAATAACTTACGGTCATTATCTTCTTGCACTGCCCCTGCCAATCTGTCTGCAAGGGTGCGAATGGCTTCTATCCGACTTTTATCCATGCCTAAAACCTCCATAACAAACAACTCGAGTAAATCCCAAAGCGGGGCGGGTGGCGCACTTTCAACATTGGTTGGTTCTTCGGTTTTTTTCTTACTGCGTTTGGTTTCAATCACTTTTGGTTTCTGTAGTTGCCTTTGCACTGGATACAGAAAGAAACGCCTAATAAATTGCTGTGCCTCGAGCGGCAAACCAAAAACCGCTTCGTAGACATCGTTGCGCTTGCCGTATTCTGGGTCTTTGTCCTTACCAGCTTCTTGCCAAGCGGCACTGGTTAAACGCCGCCAGCTTTCAGCAAACCGCACATTCTGGGCTTTTCGGACAAAGCGCAAAGCTGGAATCTCGAGGGTGTACACAGTCATATCCGGACCCTGCCCGCTATTACTGGCGTGGTAAATCGTAGCACTGCCGATGTACTCGAGGTCTGGATTTGATTGTTTTTGCTGGGCGCGTTCAATGTTAATAATTTGCTCAATCAGTCTGGTTCTGG
>JANNEE010000009.1:0-6369 GCA_031388325.1 Deinococcales bacterium | reverse complement strand
GGCAACGCTGTATTGTTCGGCTAATGCGCCAGCCACGTACTGCCCAACTTGTGTACCGAGGGCTTGGAATTCTGGGATTCCAACAAATTGCACACCAACGTATGGAACTGGGTCTTTGGTGGCATCGGTTGGGTCGGCGCGGTTAATTGAATCGAGGGTGATACCAGCAAAATCCCCTGCGGCTTTTTTGTACTCTGGGTTAGCATAGGTGCTGGCTCGAGTTCCGGGGGGTACACTTGCCCATGTGCCGTTGGTTTTGGCAACCAGTGCAATGTATTCTTTGCTGGTTGCCCATGTGACGAACTTAAAGGCGGCATCGGCAACTTTGCTCGATTTTGGAATAGCCAGCGACCACGACCAGAGCCAGTTGCTGCCTTTTGGTGTGCCAGGTCCAGTTGGGGCGTTGGCAAAGCCGACCGTATCGACAATTTTTGATTGGCGTGGGTCTTTTAAGAACCCTGCCGCAACCGTGGCATCTATCCACATACCGCATTTATTTTGGCTCATGTAGGTCAGATTTTCGGTAAAGCCGTTTCCAGTTGCACCCGGTGCGCCATAACGCTTTTGAAGATTAACATAGAAAGTCAGGGCGCTGTTCCAAGCGGGTGAGTTAATCGTGGCGTTCCAGCTTGTATCAAACCAACGTCCGCCGAAGGTGTTAACCATGGTGCTAAAGACTGCCATGTTCTCGCCCCAACCCGGTAAGCCGCGCAAGCAAATACCAAAGAAACCATTTTGTGGTTTGTGGAGTTTAGCCGCAAAGGTTTGAATTTGCGCCCATGTCGGTTTGACTGGCATGGTCAGTTTGGCAGCAGCAAAAGCGGCTTTGTTGTAAAAAGTCATGCTCGATTCGGCATAGAACGGCAAGGCATAGAGGTTTTTGTTGTATGACAAGCCAAGGCGAACTGGGGTTAAGAGGTCGGCAAGGTCGTAACTGGCTTTGATGCTGGCATTCTTGTCAAACAGCGCATCCATCGAGTTTAACCAACCGTTTTTTGCCCAGATTGGCACTTCGTAAGTCCCGATGGTGGCAACGTCGTAGCTACCAGCACCCGTGGCAATATCGGTGGTGACTTTTTGGCGCAGTTCGTTTTCTGGCAGCACATTCCATTTTAGTTTGATGCCGGGGTTAGCAGCTTCAAAGACATTGGTCAGGCTTTCCATTGTCACCATATCCGAATTATTAACCGTGGCAATCGTCACCGTGACTGGACTTTGGGCAAATGCTCCTGTGGCTAGGGCAGCAATGGCGGCACTTGTGGCTAAACCTGCACTGATGATCCAAACTTTTGATTTCATATGGTCTCCTGAAATTACCTAAAGAGTTGTGTGGGACGATTAAAAATTGGCCAATGTGGTTTTATCTTTGTTTTCACCTCCTTGCAGAAATTCATTAGGATTTTTGAATGGACACGTGTCCATTTTTGTTGTGAACAAAACGCAAAAATAGGAAACTGCGTTTCTCGAGATTTGCTGTTAAGCAAAATCAAGAATTTGTTTGAATGGTCACGTGGTCAGAACTCTATAAGATTGAACTCACATTTGTAAAGCCCCCTAAAAAAGCTATACTGACCACGTGACCAGTATTCTCGATGTCGCCAAAAAAGCTGGAGTCTCGCCAACCACTGCTAAACGCGCCGTCAATCAACCGCACTTACTGACCAAAGCCACCTTAGAACGGGTTCAAAGCGCCATAGAATTCCTCAATTACGAACCAGACCGCACGGCTGGCGCACTGCGGCGTGGACATAGCCAGACTATCGGCTTAATGGTCGGGAACATCATCGAACCATTTTTTGCCCAACTGACCCGCACGATTGCTAAAGCGGTTCATGCCAAAGGCTACGCCCTGATTGTTGCTGATAACGAATACGACACCAATATCGAACTCGAGAATTTGCGGATGTTCCACGGACAACGGGTCAGTGGTTTAATTATTCGCTCGGCTTTTGGGACGGGCAACCTCGAGTATTTACGGCGTTTACACCAACAAGGCACATACATCCTCGAGATAGACCATTTTTTGCCCGAAAGTGGCTTTAGCCATATCATGCTTGATAACCACGGCGGGGTCGAGACTGGACTGCGCTATTTACACAACCTCGGACACCGTAAAATTGCTGCCCTGACGGTTTTTGAGGCTCACCAAGATGAACGCGCCAGAGCCTACAGCCAAATCATGACCGACTTGGGCTTAAAAATTCCCAAAGCCTACCAGCGCAGCACCGACCTGACCGAAGAAGGCGCGTACCGGCGCACCCTCGAGTTGCTGCGCTTACCCGAACCACCGACTGCGATTTTCTCGATGACTGGTAACGAAGCGGCAGGTGCTTTTCGGGCGCTTAAAGAACAGCAGATTCGTATCCCCCAAGATATTTCTTTTTTGACCTTTGATGATTACTCATGGACAAGTCTGGTTGAACCGCCGCTGGATGTGATTACCCAGCCAATCCAAGCCATGGGATTACGGGCTGCCGAATTGGTGATTGGCGCGATAGAACGCCGTCAATTGAATCAAACCCATCTCGAGCGCTTTGCTTGTCGGCTGATTACCCGCAGCAGTTGTGCTGCACCACGCAGTCACAGCCTCCATTGACACACACCAAACACCCTGATACACTCATCCCTGCTCGAGGATTCTCGGGTCTGCCTGATACGGTGGGGAATCGTCTAATGGCAGGACAACAGTTTCTGGATCTGTTTATCGTGGTTCAAATCCACGTTCCCCAGCCAAGGGCTATTTCGAGAACGTCCGCCTCGAGTAAGCCCGCGCCAGTACCGGCGCGAACCCACGATGGTCCCATCGTCTAGCGGTCTAGGACGGTGCCCTCTCAAGGCGCAGACACGAGTTCAAGTCTCGTTGGGATCACCAAAAAATACAGTCCGTCTCGGGAAATCTCTCGAGGCGGACTATTTTTTATTATTGAGAGAGATAGTCAGCCAAAAACGAAGCTGAACGCCTCGCACTGCTGTATCAACCCGAACGTTACATTGTTTTAGAAGCAACTGAATCCGTCTGCGCTGCTCGAGTCGCTTGGCAAAAGCTAGAAACCCCATCAATTTAAGTGACTAAACTGAAGTCTAAACCCGATTAACCTCGGGTTTTTTTGTACTTCTAACCTGAGCCAATCTTGCTCATAAATTCTGAGCCTCTGCAATCTTTACTTTCTCATCTTCAAAACCATGTTTTCAAATATGACAAATAATGTTGTTGAATTTGACAAATAATTCTGTGCAATAATGGCGCTTATGACAAATAGCGCTGTGCGACCCCTAAACGGAATTCATTCCGCCAAGACTCGCATACTTTCCCGTCTATTACGTTTCAATTCGCCTAAATTCCGCTCAATTCCGTATGATTCCACTTTTTGCAGATAATTCTAAGCATCACAATCACAACAGTGTCCGCCGTCACGCTTTTTGTCCTAAATACGTCACGCTTTTTGCCCAATTTGCTTTATGAGAATAAACTCATGACAAAAAGCGTGACGTGAGAGTTAGTTAAAGATTTTATTCAATTTCAACATCAATCCACCATCCCATTGCTGCTACTGAGTCCACAGTTCCACTTCCTGCCGTGTTTGCAATGCAAGCATTGATAGAAATTGCAATTGGAGCGGCGGTATTATTTGTGTTTAGGGTGTGATTTGGCGATGTCTCGCCTTGAGTGCCTGCTGGGAAGTTGTAATCAGTCCCACCAGCTCCTGAAATAATCCTAAAGCTCGGTTGTCCTGCCCCACTTGCATTTGTACCCCAGCGAACTCGCTTGATCTTGACGCTTTTTGTTGGTGGTACTGTGACGAAAATTGTTTGAAGATTGTAATAATTATTTGGCACGAGTGGCACTGAGAAAACCTGATTTTCGTTTCCACTGATGGTAAATCTTGTATAACCCTCGAGTGATGCAATTCGGGCGGCTATGGCATCCAATGCCATCTCGGCATCGCTTGCAGGGAGTCCAGCCGCAGTATTGCCAGCATATGAAATACTTGAGAGAGAATGGGCTTCAGTGACATCATTTACATGGCCATTGATGGCTTGGACTGCGCTTAAGATTGCTGTGTCATCATCTGCATTCAATACAACCAAATTGTTGAGTGACGCTAAGAGGGCTGCTACGCGCACATCAAGGTTTTTGGTGTTGTCCAGAATCGCTTGAAATGCTGGCTGCAAACTGGCTGCACTTCGCGGCTCATTCAAATTGTCTTTTGGTACATCAATTTGATTGCTGAAATTATTCGTTCCCGTGAGTGTTTCTGGCATAATTACTCCTCCTGCACTGGGTATGTGTCTGTATTGCCCCATGTGCCTTGACTCGAGTTCCAAGTGTCGTTGGGGTTGTCACCCCATGCGTATGGTCGTGCATAAATCACTTTTGTTCCACCTGAATTCCATGTGGTCGTGTCACCCCAAGTGCCGCTTTCACCCCAGAAATCATTGTTATTTAAGGCATAACTCATCATGGCTAAGCGTTCATCACTGTTTTTCCAGCGCCTGACCAATTTCAGCAGAGCATCGCGCTCGAGTAAGCTCATGCCAATACCCCAAGGTCCACCACTGCCTAAACTACGTTGAATACGTCCATTGCGAAGAATCAAGATAAACTCAGCCCAATGCGTTGGGGCTGCTTGGCGTAGTTGGATATAGGTGGCTGTGTAGCCAAACCGTGCAATCTCATCTTGGATGCCTTTGGCTGTGCCGCGCCACTCGAGGATACTCGAGGCATTAACGACTGCCTCACGGTAACTAAGAAGGCTTTCAGTTGGGTAGCGGTCTATCAATCGGTCTGCCCCAATCTCAAGCAAACGTTTCTCGCTGGCGGTACTGGCGAATGTCTCGGCAATTGCATCTAAGGAATCAGCCACCGCATCATCTTTGACAACACCCAACACCTCGAGCAAGCGCTGGCTATAAAAATCCTGTAGCCGTGTTGGGGCTTCTTCAGGAAGTTGAGTTTCGTACTCTCGGAGACGTGGCTCTGCTGATGGCTCGAGTGTACTATTCGAGATTCTAGCCGCAAAAACATTGTAATCAAAGCCAAAATTCCCCGATAAGGCAAATCGCACAATCCCATCATCATTAACGGTAGCTTCGCGTATAGACGTAACTCCATGTGGGTAGGTTTTGTACCACAGAAAATCTTCTGTGGGGATTACGCCATACATTTGATTCCCTGTGTCTTGATTGTGGGCATATCCGTACACCAAGTCTCCGAGTATAGCCCCACACGAATTGGATGAAATTATAGAACTATTACCCGTCACAGCATTTGTCCACGTCACACTCAAATCCTCGAACAATGAACCACGTACAATGAAACCTACACAGGTAGGGTCGTCGTAATAACTCTCACTATCCCCTCGAGTAAATTGATACAGACTTGGCTCATTTGCTGTCAGGGTTTTCGCCCAAAATCGTTGAAAACCATCATTGTTCAGCGCAACATCCTTCGTTGCTGTGAGTGGTTCAAATTCCCCCAATACTCGAGGTAGCACTGAACTGCCGCCATAATCAGAACCTTCATGGGCGCTGACAATTAAAATATCACCAACAACGTACTCGGCTACAAGTTGTGGCGGCATTGTTAAATTAAGATTTTTTTGCTGTCCTCCAATAGCTTCTACCCTGAAAATTTGCATTTCCAGATAATAATTATTGGTGTCCTCTGTGAAGAATTCAATTGTTCTTATGTTGTGTGGTACAACTAAATTCAAACTGGTTGATACGTTGTCAACACGAACCACAATTGTTCCCTGCACAGGGTCATAGTCAATCTGTACCTCTACCCCCGCCGCGTATATGGATGTGTCTAAAACATCCAAGCTGGTATACCCTAAACCGTAGTATTCAAAAACCTTAATAATATTACGATTGATGGTGATGTAAATTGCATCGTCATTTCCTGCAGTTTCAGTGATTGTACGCAACCGTATCCCAACATGGTCACTTAAATGTGTTGGTAGACCAAAAACGACTCTCGCAAAGGTCAAAATGTCAGAGTAAAGCCGCGTAAGCCTTCCGCCCTGATACCCATATTGACTAAAATTAAGCCATGGACTAACTGAAACATTGTCTTGTATCACGGTGTCAATTGCGTTACCAAATGATTTAACCCAGTCTAACGTACTTTCAGTGTATTCATATCCTTCTGTCAAATCACCAAAAAACGTGCTGTGGTCATTGTCAGCAACTACCAAAATGCTTTCAAAACTTCTAACCCCGTAGGGGTCTACAATAATCTCAAGTGCCATATTACACTCCTCTAAAATGCGTTAAATCAAAACTTTGTCCGAACCGTTTTGAACAATGCCTACCACAGTGCCAGCACCTAACATGACCCCTGCTACTAATACTTGACTACCGACTTGA
>JANNEE010000007.1:0-1853 GCA_031388325.1 Deinococcales bacterium | reverse complement strand
GTGAAAACCCACCACAAGGCGTTGAAACTCTGACACTCGCCCAACCAGCCGCGACTCGAGCAGCAGACTCGGTAAGCTCGGCACACGCCCAGACTGCACAGGCTCAAGCCGTAAAGCATCTGCCAGCGTCAAGGTTTCGGGGGCGGGTAAAACCCCCAGTTCCTGCTCGAGCCGCGCCTTGAAGGTTTCAAAAACCCCAAGTGCTTTGGAGCGCTGTCCAAGGTTGGTTAAAAAAACAATCAGACGCTGATGCGCTAATTCCGACAAGGGTTCGAGCCGAGACCACGCCTCGAGAATCGCTAAACTCGGTTCAGCCGCTTCTAAGGTGCTTAATGCCGCTTGTAAAACCTGACTTCGAGTTGCTTCTAACCAATCCTCAGCCTCGGGTGCGTCGGGCAGCGCGATACCTTCGAGAAAATCGCCTTGTGAATTTTGGGCTGCTTCAAGCGAACCGCCCAGCAGCAAAAGGGCATCACAAGAAAAATCCTCGAGCCAGAGGTTGTGGCGGTCGGACTGCACCGCCTCGCCAAAGCTGTAGCGCAAACTCGAGAGCGCATTCCGCAAACTGTTTTTGGCATTCGGTGAATCCGCCCAGAGCAGCAACGCCAAGCGTTGGCGTAAAACCCGTCCCTTGAGTGCTAGAACCGCCAGCAGTACCAGCGCCTTACGGGTCTTTGGGCGCACCTCGAGACCATTTAATTTTAAGACAGGATTTCCCAAGAAGACCAACTCGAGCATGGCAAATTATACGCACACAAGCACAAGCACAGAATTTAACGTTTTTTTTAACGTTTTTTTATTACAACGTTTGTACAGTCTGTTTCAGCGATGAACTCGGTGAACCTCCGTGAGCCGAGTTCAAAGCAGGAGGAAACCATGAACGACCTGAATATGTTCCGTGCCTTACAACAAAGCCGTCAAATTATTGAAGAGGGATTTAATCCTCGAGAACCAATTCGGCTTGCGTCCGAAGTGACTGGCACTACGACAAAATACCTAAGCGTTGCAAATGCAAAAATAACAAACCAAGCCAAGCCTAAACAGTGGAACGTTGGTTAGCAGCGTCAATTGCCTCATCAATATAAAGGGCGATTCGGGTTGGTATTCTGGCAAGGCTCGGATTTCAATAAAATTTGGGGCGATGGCGCGAAAATCTCTGATTCACCTGACACATTCGTCACACTTCATCTGTCACAATGCTCATCATGCCGTCTTTTTCTTCTTCACGCGAACGCTCTTGGCTGGCTTTTAATCGTCGGGTGCTGCTGCAAACCACCCGCTCGGATGTTCCACTGCTCGAGCGAGTACGCTTTTTTAGCATCTTCCAAAATAACTTAGACGAATTTTTTACGGCTCGAGCGCAAGCCAGCCAGCAGATTGCCAAAGCCCCTAAAGCCACGGCAGCCAGTCAAAAAATTTATTTGGATTACTTGGCAGCCGCCCATGAGCAACAAGCCAAAGCCCTAACCCTGCTCGAGCCAGTCCTACTCGAGTTACACCAAGCAGGAATTCATCTGCTCGAGCCAACAGATTTAAGCAGCGATGAGCAAAATTATTTTGGCGCGTATTTAGCCGAAAGCATTGCCCCTGCCACGGATGTGCTGCCGCCCGAAAGCCTGACCGCCCTCGACTCGAGGGCGCTGTATTTGGCGGCTGGACTCGAAACCTTAGAGGCGATTATTCGTGTGCCAGACCGTTTAGCCCACTTTATTGCTGTGCCTGGGCGCGAAAAAAGTTTTGTGCGTTTAGAAACCTTAATGCAGTGGCGCAACGACCTTTTTTTGCCAGAGCCTCGCCCGATGTTTGCGCTGCGTTTAACGCGCCGTGCCAATATCGAACTTAAAGGTCAAATA
>JANNEE010000787.1:0-2418 GCA_031388325.1 Deinococcales bacterium | reverse complement strand
GCTTGGATAGGTGTGACCGTTTAATTCAATCATCTAAATAGCCTAACATGTCAGCCGAGACTGGCTAAAGCCGCACCACCCAGCACCAAAACTGCACCAAAAAGCATTTCTAAACGCGGAGTTTCACCAATGAACGCCCATGCCAGTACAACCGCATAAACGGGTTCGAGGGTGCTGATTAAACTGGCTTTTGCTGCCCCAATCCGAGCGATTGAAGCATAAAGCATCGGCAAGGCTAACAGGGTAGAAATAATTGCCATAGCCGCCACCAAACCCCAAAGCGGCAAGGTATTGGGGACTCGAGTTGTACCCGCTATCAGGTTAAGCACCGCAAATCCGATGGCACTGCCTAAGGCACTGTGGGCAGTAAAAGCCAGTGGTGGGATTTGACGTTGGGTTTCGCTCATCACCAAGTACCAACCGTACCCAATACCCGCCAATGCCCCTAAAACCACGCCAAGCAAATTGGCATCTCGAGAACTGGGCAATCCAACAATCACCAATAAGCCAGCCACGGCTAAGGCAGTCGCCATCAGTTGCTGCCTACTTGGGCGTTTACCTTGAACTGCATGAATCAGCACCACCACCACGGGCGCAAGGTAAACCAACAGTGCGGCTGTGCCTGCCGAAATTCGCTCGAGCGAGGCAAAGTACAGGGCAGTGAAGACAAAATACGCCATGCCAAACAAGACCATCCGCAACCGTTCACGCCAAGTAAAACCCCTGCCGTAACCAACCGCAAATAAGACCAGTGCTACCAAGGCAAAACGCCAAACCAATAAACTGCTCGAGGCTACCCCCAGTTGTTGGGTTAATTTGCCCCAAATACCAAGCGTAGAAAAACAAAAAGCACTGGCGGCTGCCAGCAGAACACCAATCCACATCAGGCGGGATACTACCCTAATTCTGCGCGGCTCGAGATACCCCAATTCTGCGCGGCTCGAGATACCCTAATTCTGCGCGGCTTGTTCACCCTGATATTGAATGTCCCTGCCTTGCTGGTTATGCTGTTGTCATGCAGCCCTCAGACGCTAAAAAAATTGCTTTTTTGAACATCCCTTCTGACCCTAAGCGCTTGGCGGGTTGGTTAATCGGCAATGGCACATTTGCTTTTTTTGTCTACTGGACAGCCGATTCTTTTTTTCCCGGTAAAGAACTGACACTTGATGCCATGCTTTGGAAATTGGGTACAGCCGCCATTAGTTTTGCAATTGGTGCCTGGCTGATGCACATTAATCACGATTAAAGTCGGTGGTACACTAAAAGCGGAAGGTGCATCATGGCAACCATTACTTTTTTACAGAACAATCAAGCCCTTAAACTCGAGAACATTGCTCTTGCACTCGAGACCATAGAGAACTGGGCAGAGAAAAATGGTTTTGAAAGCCTCACTTTGCATCTCGAGTCTGAGCATAAACTGATGATTCAAATTGGGTCAGAAGCACCGTTATCCAATTGGCTCGAGTTGTCGGCAATCAAGAGTAACGACACCGAAGCCATCGAAGATTTACTCGATTTTGTGCGTGGCGAGTACCGTCGGCGAATGGCAGGTTATGGCAAATTTGACCGCTAATGATTGTTCTTGGCATTGATACCAGTTGTGACGATACTGGCGTGGGGATTGTCAAAGACGGTCAAATCCTCGCTAATATTATTGCTTCGCAGAGTTTGCACCGAGCTTTTGGTGGAATCATGCCCGAACTGGCTTCTCGAGCGCATCTGGAAAGTATAGACGAAGTGCTGCAATTGGCGCTGTCAGATGCAAATTTGCAACTCGGGGATATAGATGTGATTGCCGCCACCCGAGGACCTGGATTAGCCGGTTCACTGCTAGTTGGTTTGATGTACGCCAAGGGCTTGGTGTTTGGTACGGGTAAAACTTTTTATGCGATGCACCATCTCGAGGGGCATATTCAAAGTGCGATTGCCAGTTCGCCAAGTCTAACGCCGCCGTTCTTGGCGCTAATCGCTTCGGGTGGGCATACGCATTTGTTTGATTGCCAAGTTGCTGGGCAGTACAGTTTGATTGGGGCAACCCGTGATGACGCGGCGGGCGAGGCATTTGATAAGGTGGCACGGTTGCTCGAGCTTGGTTTCCCCGGAGGTCCTGCGATTTCTAAAGCCGCCCTAACGGGCAACGACCAAGCCTATCCATTTACTGTGCCGTTACTTGGGCAAACAGGTTTTGATTTTTCGTACAGTGGCATTAAAAACCAAGCGCGTTTAGCCGTAGAAGCACAGAGTACTGGCAAACTCGAGATTAGCGCAGAAGACTTAGCCGCCAGTTTTGAACGGGTCATGGTCGAGAGTCTGGTGCAAACCACGCTCAGAGCAGCCAAAGCACACTCGAGAAGTAAAATTGTGGTGGCGGGTGGCGTGGCAGCCAATCAGCGTTTACGCAAGGTTTTTGCCGAGCGC
>JANNEE010000743.1:0-6323 GCA_031388325.1 Deinococcales bacterium | reverse complement strand
TGGAGGAATGTATGAAAAAACGTTTGGTCGGTCTAAGTCTCGCAGTTGGTACACTGGCAATCACCGCCGCCCTGAGCATCGGTTCGGCACAACAAACGGCGGCTACTTGTAACATCAAAGCCCCGAGTAGCCCCACCACGATTAACGTCTTTGGGTTTCGTTTTCCAATGATGGAGTATTACTTTAATGCTGCTGAGGCTTGCAGCAAAGAAAACCTGACGGTTAAATCCAGTTTCTTGCAACCCGCTCAGTACGAAACCCAAGTCAACACCGCCCTTGCTACAGGTGGCTCACCGTACCAGATTCTGCATGTCAATCCGCGCTTGGTAGCAGACTGGGGTTCTAAGGGCTGGTTGTTGCCTTTGAATTCCTTAATCGCCAAGTATAAGCGCACCTATAACTTAGACGACATCAGCAATAAATTGATTGCCAATACCACGCTTGGAGTACGTCAGTTTGCTATTCCGGTTAATTTCAACACCCAAGTGCAGTTCTTTCGCAAAGATGTTTTTGCCGAACTCGACCTTAAGCCTGCCAAGACTTTAGATGAACTCAGTGCTGGACTCGAGACCCTCAAAAAAGCTGGTAAAACCAAGTACCCAATGGCGTTAGCCCTGGTCGGTACTGGTTTGGGTGCAGAATTCCACAGCAATTATGCTGCGCTCGGCGGTGTGTGGTTTGATAAGAATAAAAAACCAGTCTTTAACAACGCCAACGGCTTGAAAGCTGCACAGGCTATTCGTGATTGGCTCGAGTTTATGCCACCCGCCGTGCTGAACTACAACAACGACGATGTGATGGTTGCTTTGCAGCAAGGTGATGTTGCCCTTTCAAAAATCTGGATTACCAGGGCTTCGGCAATGGAAGACGAAAAAGTCAGCCGTGTTGTCGGTAAAATTGATTACGCTCCAGCCTTCAAAATGGTGGCTGGTGGACTGGGTGCAAACACCGCCGAAGGTGACGCGCTTGCCATTGCCGCCTCGAGCAAAGTTGATGCCGATTTAGCTTTCCGTGTGATCATGGAAATGATTGGCAAAAGCAATCAACTCAACGCCGCTAACTTCGGGATGGTCAGCCGCGATAGCATCGCCACCAACCCAACATTAGTCGCCAAGAACCGCGCTTGGGTGGCTGCCGCCAGCAATGCCCGTCAAGCTGTACCACTGCGCGCCCCAGTGCCATACCAGAGTATTGCCAACACCATCCTCAGCAACGAATTGCGTCTGGCTTTGGTCAATAAAACCGACCTCAAAGCGGCGCTTGATTTGGCTGCCAAAAAGATCGAAGACGAAATGCGGGTTCAAGGCTTTATCAAGTAGAAATATCCTCTTACAGGGCGACCACAAGGGTCGCCCCTACAGTTGGGTGAGAAAATAAGTCGTGTCCAACTGTAGGGGCGGGTTTTATGCCCGCCCTGATTTGCGATAAAGAAGGTGATCCTTATGAAACCTCGAGAATTCTGGGCGTTTGTTTCGCCTAGTGTGGTGGTCATGACCGTTCTAATGGTCTTTCCACTGTTTACCACCATCTACCTGAGTTTTTTTAATTTTAATTTCGGTGTTGCTCCTAAATTTATTGGATTTCTTAATTACACCCGCATTCTCGAGGATAGCCGCTTTTGGTCTGCCATGCAGTTTACGCTTTTTTATATGGCGGTCAGTATTCCGATTCAGATTTTACTGGGTTTTGGTTTGGCGTTAATTCTGAACGAAATTACCGCTCTGAAGCGCTTTTTTATCAGTTTGTATCTTGTGCCGTACATCGTCACGCCTGTGGTGGGTACACTCGCCATCAGTTGGCTTTTTAAGGACAGGGGTTTTATCACTTGGTTGCTCTCAAACATCGGGGTCAATATCCAGTGGTACGCCGATGCCACCGCCGCTCGAGGCTTACTGATTGGTTACGGCATTTGGGGCGCTGTGCCATTTATCATGCTGATGCTCTACGCGGGGTTGCAAGCCATGCCATCCGACCCCATCGAAGCTGCAATTATGGACGGCGCGACTTGGTGGCAACGGGTGCGTTTTGTGATGATTCCATACTTGCGTCCGATATTTATTTTTATCGGCATGGTCAATATCATGGATGCCTACCGACTTTTTGATAGCGTCGCGGTCATGACCCAAGGCGGACCCGGCAACGCCACCGCCACAATCATGTACTACACCTACAGCGTGGCATTTCAAGAGCAACTGCTCGGACGTGCCAGTGCCTCAATTGTGCTGGCAGTGATTGTGATTATCACGCTGCTGTACCCGTTTTTGCGCCAAACGTACTTTGACATTGTGGGGAAAAAATGAAATCGCATAGCCGCACCTCGAGTCGAGCGCTTTTTTTAGCGATAGCCTATTCGGTTTTAGCCGTCTGGACGCTTCTGGCAATTTTCCCGTTCTTCTGGACTTTTTTAATCAGCATCAAAGAAGTCGTGGATGCCTTTGCGCTACCGCCCGTCTGGGTTTTTAAGCCAACCTTGGTTGCCTACCAAACGCTTTGGATTGAGGAAGGGTTTAGCAAGTATTTAATTAACAGCGCCATTGTTACGCTTGGTACAGTCACTATTTCGATTACGGTTGGTTGCTTTGCTGGCTACGGACTGGCGCGATATAACCGTGCGGCTGGGTTCTGGATTTTATTTGCGGCGTTTGTGTTTCGGGCATTGCCACGTCTAACTTTTTTACTGCCGTTTTATTACTTGGCGCGTCTTACAGGTCTGCACGACACCCAACTCTTGCTGATTTTAGTGCTGGTGGCGATTAACCAGCCATTTACCATCTGGATGCTGCGTAGTTTCTTCCAAGAAATCCCCGATTCGCTCGAGGAAAGCGCCATGGTCGATGGTTGCAGCCGCTTTCAGGCATTTTGGTATGTGATTGTGCCAATTATGGGACCTGGTATTGTGACTGCCAGTATTTTTAGTATGCTACTGGCGTACAACGAATTTCTGATTCCCTTAATTCTAACCGCCACCAATGCCGTAACCATGCCCGTAGCGATTTCGCAATTCGGCGCAGAGGATTTGCGTTACTGGAGTATTTCGGCGGCTGGGGCAATCAGCATTGCCATTCCGATGGTGATTATTGTGCTGTACTTACAAAAATTCTTAATTAAGGGCTTAACTGCTGGAGCGGTTAAGGGTTAGGTGGTCTTCAATGATTGATCATAAGCAGCGCCTCTGGGCATGGTTACATTCTTTAACAGTTGGGTCGCTCGAGCAGATGCTAACCCCCGAAGCCCAGTTTTCTGTCTCGCACCCAATCAATACTCTTGTCGGTATCAAAGCTGTACAAACATCATGGCTCGAGCCACTGCAAAAAAGTTTGCCAGATTTAGAGCGCCGCGATGATATTTTTTTAGTTGGCGAAAATCCAAAAGGCGATTTATTGGTAGCGGCACATGGGCATTATGTTGGTACGTTTAGCCAAGACCTGTTTGGTATTCCAGCTAATCAAGGGGCGGTGCGGTTGCGTTACGGAGAATTTTATAAACTCGAGGCTGGAAAAGTTGCCAGAGCCTATATTTTACTCGATTTTTTAGACCTGATGCGCCAAGTTGGGGTTTCGCCTCTGCAAGGGGCTGGCGCAGAAGGGCTGGTCTTAGCGCCGCGCACTCATGATGGTGTGCGCTTTGAAATGACTGACCCAGCAATCGGTCAGCAAAGCCGTGATTTGGTGATTGCCATGGCAAATGGTTTAGGGCAGTACGACCAAAAAACATTAGCCTCAATGGGAATGCAGCGTTTCTGGTCACCCGAGATGATGTGGTACGGACCCAGTGGCATTGGCACGGGCAGAGGTCTGAATGGTTTTGAGCAGTACCATCAAGCCCATTTTTTGCAAGCCTTCCCAGACCGAAGCGGCAATTTCTCGAGTGTCAAACGCATTGGACTCATCGCCGAGGGGCATTATGTGGCTTCGGGTGGCTATCCAAGTTTGGGCGCAACCCACCTTGGGACGTACCTCGGAACGCCAGCCACAGGTAAGGAAATCAGTATGCGAGTCATGGATTTTTGGCGGTGCGAGCAGAATTTATTAGCCGAAAACTGGGTGATTATTGATTTGCCTAATTTATTCTTACAATTCGGCGTGGATTTATTTGCTCACTTAGGAGACCACAAATGAGTGACGAAATCAATTTCGACTTTGCCAATCACCCCGATATTTCTGATTTTTCATTGGCAACAGGGGCAGAACGACACCAAGCGCTCGAGGGTTTCGAGGCGCATTACGTTGACATTGTGGATTACATTGTGCGCTGCACCCACCGCATCTGGGAAGAACGGGCTGTGGGTTTAATCTACACGCATTACGCCAGCAATGTCACAATGCACAGCACGCTCGGTCTGACTTACGGCGCGGAGGCGGTGGTGCGTGGAACTTTGAAGCGCTTGGCGGCTTTTAGCGATTATCGCTCGTTTGCCGACGATGTGATTTGGCGTGCCGATGGTCAGGGCGGCTTTTACACCTCGCACCGCATTTTTACAGGCGGTGTGAATACTGGTCATACCGATTTTGGACCGCCCACCAACCGCCGCATTGGACGGTGGGTGGTAGCGGACTGTGCCGTGCGCGAGAACCGTATTTACGAAGAGTGGATTGCCTCGGACATGGGCGCAGAACTGCGCCAACTTGGTTACGACCCGTTAGCTCTGGCGAGGAGTTCTGCGCCGCTCCCTGCGCTACCCGCCAGCGAGAGTGGTCAAAGGCTTGGGCAGTTCGCACCGACCTTTCTGGACGTACCCAGTCCCGACAACCCCGAGGGCTTTGTGCGGGCGTTGCTGCACAATATCTTTAACGCACGGATGATCAACTTGGTGCGCGAACACTTTGCTGTCGGTATGGTTGCCTGGGTTCCAGGCGGGCGGGCGCTGTACGGACACGGCGATTACGAGGGCTATGTGCTTGGCTTACTGGCACAGTTTCCCGATTTGGGCTTGACCATTGATCATGTTGCGGTACTCGGTAGCACATCACGTGGCTGGCGCGTAGCCACGCGCTGGACGCTGCGAGGAACACACGAAGGAGCAGGAGTTTACGGTCCAGTCAGTGGTCGTCCGATACGCCTGCTGGGGATGACCCACACATGGTTGCAGGGCGGTAAGGTCGTGCGCGAGTGGACAATTTTTGACGAGTACGCCCTGTTGCGTCAATTGCACGCCCCCATTGCTGAGGCAAGCTCGTAAGGGCGGTAATATGACTAAATCACGCCATCCAAGCACCATCTTAGCGCATGACTCGAGTTATTCGTTTGGCGCGGTTGTGCCACCGATTTACCAGTCTTCTTTATTTACTTTTGAATCCTTTGAGCAGATGGAGTCAGCTTTTGTAGACCCCGACAGCCATCATTTTTATTCTCGAGGCAATAACCCAAGTGTGGAGGTTTTCGAGCAAAAAATGGCGGAACTCGAGGGTGGTGAACAAGCCAGAGCCTTCTCGAGCGGCATGGCAGCCATCAGCACCGCGATTTTGGCGCAGGTTAAGACAGGCTCAAAAGTGGTTTGTGTCGAAAATTGTTACCCTGACACGTTTAAGTTCCTGACTCAACTCGCGCCGCGTTACGGTATCGAAGTTGAATTCGTGGACGGACGCGACTTAAACGCAATCGAAAAAGCCTTGCCAAACGCCAGTTTACTCTATCTCGAGAGTCCAAGCAGTCTGCTTTTTCATTTACAAGATTTAAGTGCCATGGCTGCACTAGCTAAGCAGCACGGTGTTTTTACCATCATAGACAATTCATGGGCAACCCCGATTTTTCAGCGCCCACTCGAGCTTGGCATAGACATGGTGTTGCACAGTGCCTCGAAGTACATTGGGGGGCATTCCGATACCGTGGCGGGTGTGCTGGTCGGACGCAGTGCCGACATTCAGCGCATCAATTCGCTCGAGTATACGGTTCTGGGTGCTAAACTCGCGCCATTCGAGGCTTGGTTGTTGCTGCGTGGTTTGCGAACCCTGCCGTTGCGAATGGCAGCCCATCAGCATAGTGCTTTGGAAATTGCTTCTCGCTTAGAAACCCACAGCAAAGTGGCTCGAGTCAATCACCTCGGTTTAGCCAGTTTTGCACAATCCCAATTGGCGGCTCGATTAGATGGCACGAGTGGCTTATTTAGTTTTGAAATTGATGCAGATGAAAACGGTATCAAGCGTTTTGTCAATCGGCTTGAGTATTTTAAGCTCGGGGTCAGTTGGGGCGGACATGAGAGTCTGGTTTTTCCAGCTATTCTGGGTTTCCAAAGACGCGATGTGCTGAATCCTTTTGTGCGTTTTGATATTCCCAAAAATCTGATTCGTTTGAACATCGGACTTGAACACACCGAAGACCTATGG
>JANNEE010000697.1:0-2950 GCA_031388325.1 Deinococcales bacterium | reverse complement strand
GCCACCACACTGGCGGCAAAAACCCCACCAAACAGCGCCAAGGCGGTTAAACGCCAACGCAAATTGCGCCGTCCTTCAAGCCAAACTTCTCTAATTGCAAAAACAAAGGCAAAACGCAAAAAGGTAATCACCATCAAGGCTTCAAACGGCACACGGGCAGGTTCAGGGGCAATAATCGCTTGCAGTGCAAAAAAAGTTCGGGTGGGGGCTAAAAAATTGACCAGAATCACATTGGCGATACAAAACCCAAAACCCAAAAACAAGCCAAAAAAAGCCACCCGTACAACCCGCCACCACCACATTGTCTCCTCGAGCCGAGAAAGCCGCAGCACCGCCCAGAACCATAAAATATGTTCACTCAGTAACGCCCAGAGTTCTGCCCAAGGCGCAGCCACACCGACCCGAGTCAGCACCACCGCCAACCCACGAAAAAATAAGGCAAGCCACAACGCCTCGAGCAGAGCCACCCAAAAAGACCTCGAGTAAAGCATCCAATAGGAAACACGGCGTTCCTCGGCATCCACCCGAGGTGAGCCAATAAAAACCCGCCAGCGTTCATCCCTCGAGTAATCCATAGGGCATTATAGGTTAAAAGGCAAAAGGCGAAGGTTTTACTTTTGCCTTTTGCCCTTCGCCTTCTCTAAGCTGCATCAAAGCGGTAGCCAACACCCCAGACGCTAATCACCCGTTCGCCCTCAATGCCCAATTTGCGTCTAAGACGCACCACAGTTGTGTCCACAACCCGGTCAGAACCATCGTATTCTGCGCCCCAAATTCTCTCGAGCAGATAATCGCGGGTAAAAGTTCGCCCGGGATGGCGTGCCAGCATCAGTAGCAGTTCGTATTCACGCGGGGTTAAATCAGTTAGTTTTTCTCCAATTCGTACCGCTCGAGCATTGCTATCGAGTTCAAAACGCCCAAAACGCAGCACTGCCACACGGCTTTCTTCTTCGATGATTTTGGCGCGGCGCAACATTGCCCGTACCCGAGCTAAGAATTCACGCAACGAAAAGGGCTTAACAATATAATCATCTGCCCCAACTTCAAAACCAAGCACCCGATCTGTTTCTTCGGCTCGAGCCGTCAGCATTAAAATCGGTACAGTTGCAGTGGTTGCCCCACTCGAACGCCGTAAACGCCGCGCCACCTCGAGACCATCTAAGCCGGGTAACATCAAATCGAGAATCAGTAAATCAAACGCCTCTAAACCGGCTCGCTCGAGGGCTTTAGAGCCATTACTTTCCAGAACGACCAAATGACCCTCGCTCCGCAGATGTTCAGCAATGATATTTGCTAATTCTGATTCGTCTTCAACAACCAAAATTTTCGCCACGATAACAGCAGTTTACTCTAAAAGAACCTGAAAAGTACGCCAAAAGTGTGCTAAAATCTGCAACGCCATGCGCCCGTAGCTCAGTCGGATAGAGCAAAGCACTCCTAACGCTTAGGTCATCCGTTCAATTCGGATCGGGCGCACCACTATTTTACTCGAATCTAAAGAATGAACGGTAGATTTTGTAAGCTGATGCTCGAGAACTTCTTGCCATGTCATAAGCGCCTCTTTAAGTTTATTGTGCGTTGAATTTCTGAGCGGTTGGTGAATTCTTAGCACATTGGTCAGAAAGGTTTTTAATCTTAAACATCATCTATACGTTCCATAATCCCCTGCGTTTGCTCGAGTGCCGCCGCCACTTGGCAATAATGGGTTATATCATCAAAGCTCAGTTCGCGCCCTTTACGGTCTTTAAGCCACTTCTCGAGAACCTGATAACCACCAATTCGGGTTTGCCAAAGCGTTTCGGGGATGCCAGCAAAATACTGAGTATCGTTTATCCAAACTTTTTGAGCAGCGTACCGTGGTTTATCCACAACATTTAAGCCAGCTTGTGGAAAAGTTACACTGGTCTCGAGTTCGGTGTTCAGTAAATGAAGCCCTGATAATTCACGTCCCAAATGCACCAAAGCAACAAAGGCACTTAAATCTGTGGGAAGTGGAATCCGAGGGAAATCTATTTTTAAGAATTCGGCATAGCGGCTACGGTAATTAGGGCTATGCAAAACCGCATAGATATAATGCAGCATATCCTCGGGTGCAAAATTCTGGGTTAAATCGCCCGAGCCATCGGGCAGCCACTCGAGACCAAGAATTTGTCCAAGTGCCGCAATAAATTTAGCCGAAAGATTGGCTTTGCGTCTCTCTGCCTCGAGCGCCAAGCCTTCGGTATTTGGGTAGAGGTAAAGCGGAAAAATTTGTACACCGCCACGCATAAAAACATTTTGGTCTATTGGACTTTTCGAGATTTGAACAAGCGACCAAATGGGGTCATTGACAGCTATTCCTTGCCGACCAATACCTAAACAAAGATTATCTTGATGAATTACATGTTGTAAAAGTTCACGCCTTGGGCGATCCATCAAAAGATTACTGAAATAACACCACCGTGTATCAAATGGGCGATAGTGGCATTTAACAATCGGGGACTGCCAATTTTCATCTTTTCTGAGGGTTGCTCGAGTTGCCTGTAACGTCCAATTACCGCCATTTTTAATCTCATATTGTTGACGCAAAACATCATCGCTTTGACTCGAGTCTCGTAAATCCTCAATTCGTTCTTCTATTTCGGATTTATCAAAAGCAATCGCAAAGTTATCACGGTGCGTCTTAAAACCATTGGCACTGATTGAAAAAATATCTGGGATACCCCAAAATTCTTGATATTCGACTTGTGCATTTATATCTTGAGGAGAGAACAAATAAAATGGGCTGGCGGGAAAAATTTCTGTCCATTGGGTGCTTTGTAGGTCGTTTTCCTCGAGCCAAAAGTATTTACCGCCTGTCAATTTGGCATTCTCGGCTTTTCCCTCAAAAATCTCGCGTAGACCCCATAAATTGGCATGGTAAACCCGTTTTCCTAGCTCGAGTGGCGGTTTTTTATTGGGTGGCAATTTA
>JANNEE010000693.1:0-7662 GCA_031388325.1 Deinococcales bacterium | reverse complement strand
AGTGCCACTTGTTTTATACGAAGCTGATATTGCCTTGTACTACGGACAACAGGTGATTATTTACGGGCAGTACCAGCGCCTATCCTTACGCCAAAGCGCCAAACCAGATTCACCATTGGTGCTGACCGAAAAAGCCAAGCTAACACTCATAGACGGCAAAACCATCTTTATTTTTCCTTTGTGGCACACAGAATCTCAGCGCCCACCAGAAGAACTCGAGCGTTACAACCTACAAGCCGTCAAAGCCAGTGGGCTGCTGCTGTTAGAGCAAGGCAATGACCCTAAAGCACCACAGGCGGCACGAAGGGTTGGTCCAGCCTTATTGCTCGGGTCGCTTGAACTTAGCCCTTTCCCAGATAAATAATAGCTTCATAGCAAACAAGGGAAAAAGGAGACCAACGATGGGAATATTAACCACAGCCTATTCAATTCCACCCGAAGTGATGCGAAAAATTCAGGGTTATAAAAAACACTTGGAAAAGATTTTTCAAGCACAAAAAGACTGGAGGTTTGAAAGTTACGGTTTTGACAAAGGCTGGGAAGAAAAAATCCGCATTATTGGCAAATGTTATCCGCGCACACTCAACCGGTTAAATCATCAAAATTGTTGGAAATATCCCGATTATGATGTTTGGATGGTCAAGCCAAAAGAGGTCAAGTTTGTGGCTGGCGATATTGCCCGTGCAAGCTCGGAAAGCCTAAAAAAATGGGGTCTGAAGGGTGGTGTGCGGAACTATTACGGCGAAATGATTTCCGAAGAACTTTATGATTATTACATTGGGGACATCGAAAACCTCAAAGCATTTTTACAAAAAGCTGCGATTGACGAGAATTATCTGATATTTGCAACAGGTTGAAGGAGAAGATTATGGGTGTGATGACAAATGCGTATTCACTCGAGCCGAAAATGATCAAAAAGGTACGAGCCGACAACGAAAACTTGGCATTTATTCTTGGCGATTGCGAAGACGAAAGCCAACATTGGAAAGTCGAAAGCTACGATTTTGACAAAGGAATTGAGACTTACATTACTATTATGCGTGAAGCTGGTTTTGTAAAAACAGCCAAAAACATTGACAGCGAATACGCAGATTTAGACCTCTTTGATTATAACGGCAATGACCTTTGGGTTATCCCGCCATCACAGGTCAAGGCAATGGTCAAAGAGCTTGAAACAGCAACCATTGAAGGGATAAAAGCCAAAAATATCGGTGGGCAAGTCACAGACCGTCGAGGCACTGTTCTGGTGGATAGTCTATTTGAAAGCTACCTGAGCGATATTGATGGTATCAAAGCGTTTTTTAGAAAAGCCATGGAAAAAGGGCATTACCTGCTTTTTGCGGAGGCATAAGTCATGAGTATGTATTACCGGTGCTACGGTTATTTTCGGTTTGAAAACGAATCGGAAGCGAAAAAAAATTATGACACTTTGATTACTCGAGAAGATAATCGGTTTAATTATTTCCCTGAAGAACTTAAGCTGGCAGGGGACACGATTACCTTTAAGGTAGATGGTAACTTTTCTTCGTACACCACTTGCGAAAAAACCAACGATATTATTAGCGAAGTTGCCGAAAATGCAAAGGTTGGTATCGTTAAAATAGACGAAGGTGACGGCGAAGATGCCATGTGGAGTTGGCGAACGTACTCGGTTTCAGGCACAGAAGTCTACCGAACCCACACCAAGCCACAAAGGTCGTATCGGTTCAAAGGCGAACTCGAGTTTGCTAACGAAGAAACGGCTCGTGCAGCTTGCAAAATGCTATTAACCGATCCTGTCAATTCGATATTTACAAAGTTTCCGCCGAATCAAATTGTTTTTGTTGGCGATAAAAGACAAATTCTTTTTGATGGAAAATTTTTACGCATAGACGCACACTGCGGCGGCAATCAAGCTATTTTCAAAAAAACCGAGCGGCTTTTACAAAAAATCCAAGCCCAAGCAACAGGTGGCAATCTCGAGGCTGCCGAAACCTTTGTACTGCGCTTCATTCCCGACAGAAGCAAAAATTCTGCGGATTGGGTCAATAACATGAACTGCCAAATTTTTTATCATCACACTGGCAGTCTGACCTTCGGGACTGCCGAAGAAGCTGAAAATGCGTATCAGAAACTAATCAACCATGAAAAAAGTGTTTTCAAAATCAATGCTAAAAATTCGTTCCCACTTTACATTACTGGCACAAAACTTGTTTTTGATGACATCGGCAACTGCCACCGAACAGTATTTAACGACACCGAAGAGTTAATCAAAGAATTTGCCGCAATTGCAAGGCGAGGAAAAGTTGAAAACGCATTTAGCAATCTCGAGACGATGAATAGTTATTTGGTTTTTCGCGTTGTGCCTTCAAAAGTGCAAGCATGGAATAGGTTCAAGAACAAGCAAAACTTAAGGAAAAAATCATAAGGGTTTAGTGGAGGTATTTTTGAAATCTGCCTTATTAACCATACTATTGATAATAACTCATGGGTGTTTTATGGGACAAGAAAAAGTTTTAGAAAAAGCTACACATTGTTACGCCATCAGAAAAATCCTTCCAGAAGCAAGGGTTGATATTGGCGATGTTAAACTCGAGAAGTTTGTGCTTTACGATATTTGCACACCAACCACAGAAGGCACTTTGCACGAAATTTTTGTGGTCGAAAATGGTATCACGAAATCAGTTCAAGCCAAATTGGTCAGGTTTTTTGCCAACGGATTAGAGGCTCAAAAATATGCTGTAGAACATCGAATTATTGATACCATATTTGCCGAAATTAACGATTGTCAGGTTATTCGGCTAATCAACTTACCAATGTCACTGATGGGCAATAAAGTCCCCAATGCCAAACCCGAAATCGCACTGCTGAACACCTGTGTGACTCGAGAAAAAGAATGGGAGGCTTTGCCGAAAATAAAATTGCAACGCCTAGGTCAAGAAGTCGAGCGTGAATTTTGGGACATCCGTGCCTTCAAAGACCAAGCCGAAGCCAAAGAATACGCCAAGCAAAACGGCTTAACTGATGTCAATTTTACCGAAAATATAACGGCAATGCCACTTAATACTCCAACTGATTGTCATATCATTCGGGTTATTGAAATCCCTCTGACCAAAAAGCCAGGGGTTCTTGGTTATAAAAAAATTGTTCTGCTGAATACTTGTCTAGACAACGAATTTGGGCAACAACTCCCAGTCATCGAAGTTATCCGCAATGGAATAAAAGAGTTTCGGGAATATGAAATTATCAAATTTTTTGAAGTTCAAAAGGAAGCTAAAAAATACGCAAAAGATAACGCTATCACCGATGTTGATTTCAGGTAAGGCTTTTCTAGCATGGAGGGTACAATGAATGAAACAAATTATACTTTTTTTGACGGCTCAGGAAACAAATATATCGTTACCGAAAATAGCTTGGAATATATTCCGATTAAGCCATCAGAAAGTTCTTCGCTTCATTATAGCGGCGGACAGTACGTGAAAAGAGATTTGAACGCAGATGAATACAACTCAATCCTTGATTTGGCGGCTCGAGCCATAAAAAATACGGAAATCCAAACCGAAGAAAAGGCAAAAGGAAATCCAGCTATTGTGTTCCAGCAAAAAACCTATATTCTAAAAATGAATGTAGAGCTTGCCAATCAGTTGCTTGGTTTTTTGAAAAAAATAAAAGATGCAAAATAATTCGTAAAAAAGAGGAAACAAAGCATGGGCGTGATGAAAGTTATTTATTCAATTTCGGATGAAACCATAAAGCCAATCAAAGCCAATCAACTCAGCTTTGAGGATTTTGCCAATATAAATCGGGCGAATTCGTTTAGCTTTGATAAATTTGCCGATGATTTTTACTTAATGTTTTGTTATGTGGACGGTTCTACTTTGGTTGGAAATATTTTGGACTCAGGCGTTTATGTGCAGGACAAGCAAAATTATTTTCTTGAATGCCGCTATCTTTCAGCAACAAAAGTTAAGAAAATTTATGCTTGGTCAAAGCGTGTCACGCTTGATAAATTTAAGAATTGGGCTGTTGGTTATGAACGCACAGACAATTACGGTACTAAAATTACAGCAGAAAATTATCAAACATATTTTGACCGATACATCAAAGATTTTGTTGAATTTGTAATCAAAAATGCTGCAAAGGGTGATGGTTTTTTATTGGTCAATTTGTAAGCCGATTACAGCTTAGTAACGGTTTCAACATGACCATCCTCGAAGTACCGAATAACTTCATTGAGGTTTTCAAACTCGAGATAATACTGTTTATCCATTAAACCAATGTGGACGTACAAATGGTCTGTTTCGGACGTAGACTCTAAAGTCACAACGTAGCACTGATTGAGCCAAAGGGTTTCGGGCAGTAATTCGTCACCAGGCTGGGTGCGTTTTAGTTGCCTTAGCCACTCGAGGAAGAACGTTCGGACTTGATTTGGAACGCGGTTGTAGTTCATCCAAAAATCTCGAGAATTGGCGTGAGGACTAAGCCAATCAGTACCATTCCAAGAACACCGCAGAAGATAATACTGGCAAAAACCACGCCGACTCCTAGGTAATCGTTGTTGATTTTTAAGGCAGTCAGTAAAAAGGCTTGTTTATGCTCGAGTGCTTTGTAATGCGTTGCCAGATTACTGCTGGTGTACTGTTCGCGGTAATTTTCGACGTTGCAGTATGGGCATAGTGCGGCAAATTCTCCGTTTTCCAATTGAATTGTGGCACTACACGAACGGCATTGCTCGAGCATCGTGCCTTGGGCAGTGGTGGGTAATTGCGTTAGGGCAGGGATTTTTTGGCGTAATTCATGACGCATCCCGCCTGTAATAATGCACAACCCGACTGTACTTATTCCACCTACAATGCCGATGACTCCTAAGAACGGCAGCAGTGACAGTACGGTATTGCGTCCAAAATCCGATTCTGAACGTTGTAAAACAGTTGCAATGGTGTTGTTCCATTCTGGTGAAAATTGCAGTAACCACAATTCAAAAACAGCCAAGATAACAAGCACCCATCCAGCCGTTGTGCTGGTAAAAAACTTGGCTACCCGCACCGCTTGTAGGGTAGCTTGCCAAACGCGACCAACCTGTTTTTTGAGTTGCATGGCTTCGGCATAGGCGATTGGTAATTCATCTACGTGCTGACAGTACGGACAAAATACCCGTTCGGGTTCAAGTAACACTCCGGCACTACATCTTGAACAGCGCAAAGGCAAAAGCACAGGTAGTTGCTCGAGAATTTGAGGTGTGAATGTGGCTTGGTTTGGCTTACCAAAGGTTTGCTCTAAGGCTTTTATACTGCTGTCATGTTCCATTCCATGCCAAAAAGCCACTCCTAGACAAATGGGGACAAAGACAGCATGAATTAAAAAAAAGATTTCCACGGATTGAGTATAGGAGTTAATCAGTCACACTTTGGTTATTGAAGGGTTTTTAGTAGTCCCCACCATAATCTTCTAGCTTATTGGTAATTGGAATCCACTTGTATCTGGGGCGTGTCGGATAGGTGCTGTAAAAAGCAATGTTAGGTAGATTGTCTAAGAAAATATTTATATTTGATTGATATTCGCCTTGCTGGGCTAAAAAATCTTGGCGTTCAGCATCCCATGTAAATGGTTCTCTGGTTTTTCCTGTGCGGTAAGCAAAGACCAAACCGTGGCTCGAGGCTTCTATAGCGGCTGACATAAATCGTCGTTCACGCCCATCGGCATCGTTGTCGTACCACAGCACTGCTCCGACTAAACCAATTCCACGAGGAAAGTTTTGTAAGTGCTGGTGCGCTTGTTGTATGACCCACTCTGGTAAGCGTTCTACTTCGAGCAAATGCGCTTCGGCAGGAGCATAAGCTGGGTACTCGAGAAAATCCAGTTGGTATCCAAGTGGAAATAATACTTGTTCGTATTTTGTGAATGGGTCAAGATGTAGACTCTCGAGTTTGTCAATCACCTGTTTTTGCCAATCTACTGGGCTGGTTGCATAGACCAGATGCAAGTAACAATCGGTACAATGGTGCTGGATGGCAAAATTCGTTTTCCAATTTTGCAAATCAAAATCTATATAGGTTTTCTTGTGCAGGATTGTATTAGCTTGAACTTCGTCTTGTTGCGCCAAAACAAATCGTTCTTCGAGTCCCCAAGTGTAAGGTTTGCTGATTTTTCCTGTGCGATTACTAAAGACCAAACCGCCAGTTGAAGCGGCAATCGTGGCTGAAATCATTCGTGATGCGCTTTTACTGGCATGATTGTCGTACCACAGCACTGCCCCAACCACGCGATACCAACGAGGAAAGTCTTTTAAGTGCTGGTCGGCTTGGTCTTTAACCCATTGTGGTAAGCGTTTAACCCTGACAAAATGCGCTTCGGCGGGAGCATAACCTGAATGTGTATCCAGTTCATAACCAAGTGGGAAAAACACATTATTGACCCTTGAGAATTTACCAATATGGTTCTCGAGTATTTTAAGTACCCAATGCTGCCAATTCTGATAGTGACTAGAGTAAACCAGATGCAAGTAACAATCTTTGCAAAGGTGTTTCATGGGTATGCTTGTTTGCCAATTTTGCAAATCGATTTCTACAAAGATTTTCTTAGTTGGTAGGGTCATAAAGTAGTATTTGTCGTTATTTGGTCACACTTTGGTTATTACCAATTCTCGAGAAAAACCAAAAGCCCTGCTGCAAAATCGCAACCACTGCAGTAGCACACGAAAAACCGATAGTACACCCTGTCATGTCCACAAACCAAGACAATAACCAAAGTGTGACCGCTTCAACACCAAACTGTTGTTTAAGGAGGTCGCCAATCATGACGACAAATCACCCACAAACAATGGTTATTTACCGCGAAGAAAAAACCCAGACTTGGTTCAAAATCCCAGCATCAAACTTGGGGGCGTAATCGTCAAAAACAACTTTGGAAAATGGAAACTCCTGTAGTTGTCCCTAAAAAATCTTTTTTTGAACGCTTTTTTAGGCGTGCTTAAAGCCAAGGTGTTGTATCATCTATTGAATCTGAGGTGAATCTTGCAAAGTATTTTCTTTGGTGTGTTACAAAAAAGATTTTTAGCAATGCGTTCTAAACGCAGTAGTTTAACTATTGCGCTTGTGGGTTTACCTGGAATTGGAAAAACCCATACCACCAAAGCATTATTACAAGCCCTACCTTGCAAACACATGAGTTTACACGCCACCAGCAGCGCATCACAAATTGCGGCGACTATTCCAAAAGCCAAGCAGTTAGCCCCTTGGATGCAAAAACAATTGGACTTACTGCATAAGAACGAATTGCCGACAGAAGCTATTTCTTTACTTCTTGCCATACTACTCGAGCAACAAGCCCCAATCGTGCTATATCTTGAAGATGCCCACGATGCCTCTGCAATTCAACTCGAGCAGATTTTAGCCCTGGCTAAAGCAATTCTAAAAACAAAAGGTGTGGCATTACTGCTGACTTCTCGGGTTGATTTACCTGAACCAATTACCAATCTGCACGTACCTAGGCTCGAGATAAGTGCAGTTAAAGATTTAATCGCTACACAATTGAATGGTCAAATTCCATCGGAGGCACTGGCTTTTATTGAAGCTCGAGCCGGTGGGAATCCTTTGTTTATTTTGGAATTCCTGCGTTTTTTAACCCGCCAAGGTTTTTTATGGTCAGATGGTCAAGATTGGTTTTGGCGTGAACCAATGAGTG
>JANNEE010000692.1:0-5641 GCA_031388325.1 Deinococcales bacterium | reverse complement strand
GTCGCCGCTCTCGGCAGCTTCGGGCATTCCAACCACGGCGGTGGCGCTTTTATGAATCGTTGCCCCCAAATTTGGCATGGCACGCACCACCCGTCTCGAGCCGATGCGTTTAGATAGGCTGTTCAGGTTCACACCTGCCATAATGCTGATGTAGCCAGCGTTGGGGTGCGAAATCCATTCGGCAACTTCAGGGAAAACCTTGGGCTGGACACAAATTAAAACCCGTTCGGCACTGCGAAGGTCACTTCGAGACATCAGTTTTACATGGTGTTTCTCGGCGACCTCGGCGGCTTTACGACCCGAGCCGCCAATCACACCGACCTCGCTCTGCTCGAGCAACCTCGAACCAAGCACACCTTCGAGAATCGCCTCGCCCATTTTTCCAACACCCACCACGCCTAGTTTCATTGGGTGCATTATAGCGTCTAAAGCATAAGAACAGTTTCAAACGAAAAAAGGGCAGACCGTTGTGTCTGCCCTTTGATTAAATTAAAATTACTTTTCGTCGGTTTCGATGCGGTTAAAGCCCTTTGGCGCACCAACTTTATTGGCAATCACTTCCTCGAGGTACTTGACCACATTTTTAAGCGGCACACGATTGAGTACATCTTCTAAAAACGCCGTGACCAACATTTTTTCTGCCACCGGCTTAGAAATACCTCTCGAGCGCAAGTAAAACAGTTCTTGTTCGTCCACTGGTGCAGTGGTGCTTCCGTGGCTACAACGCACATCATTGGCGTTAATCTCGAGTTGCGGCACACTGTCCGAACGGGCTTCGTCCGAAAGCAACAAAGTACGGTTTTTCTGGTAGGCATCGGTTTTTTGAGCATTCAATTCGACTTTAATCAATCCCGAAAACACGCCTCGCGCTTGGTCTGCTAATACGCCCTTAAAGAGTAAATCCGAATGCGCCCGAGGCATAATATGATGCTGCAAAGTTTGTTGGTCAAAATGCTGGTCTTTATCAGCAAAGTAAATTGCAAGCATTTCCGAACTCGAGTTGGTTTGTAAAGCACTCTGTACTTCGGTTCTGGACAAGCTCGAACCCATTGTCACATATAAACTATTTAGCACCGCGTCCGACTCGAGATTGGACTTGATACGCTGAATATGGGTCACACCACGACCCCAATTCTGAATTGCCACATAACGCAAATTCGCGCCTTTACCCAAGAACAATTCGACCACACCAAAATTGGCACTTTTTAGGTCTGGACTATCCTGTTCGTCAATGTACGTGACCTTGGCGTTGTCCTCGAGAACCACCAAAGTTCTTGAAGCTACAAAAGCACCGTCCTGCTCGAGATACCTAAAACCACCAAGCGGCAACTCAAGTTCAACATTCTTAGGCACATACAAGAAAAAACCGTTCTCCCACATGGCAGCATTAAGCGCTGTGAACTTATCTTCGTCCAAATGCGGGATGTGTTCGTAGCGCTCGAGGGCAAGGGCGCTTGGGTCTGGGTAGGCAGCGCCAACGACACTGTACAAATACTTCTGCACAAGGTCTGGGTGTTTCTCGAGGGCGGTTTTGAGGTCGGTAAAAATAACGCCTTTTTCCTCGAGTTCGGCTGGCACATCCGAGTAAATTACGCTGTTACCCGAAAGCACAATTCGCCCTGCTGCATCGGTACTGCTCAGACGGTCACGGATTTTTTCTGGCAATGCCTCGAGACTACTGATTGGGCTAACAGGATTGGCTGGCACAAAATTCTCGGGCTTGAAGCGCCGCAGGTTGGTGTACTTCCATGCTTCGACGGCTGTGGTTGGCACAGCGCGGTCTGCGTAAATCTCGAGGGCAGCTGCTCGAGCCTCGAGCAGCCACGCGGGTTCGGCGCGGGTAGGGAGGGCGGTGGGGTTGAAAGGCGATTGGGTGGTTACTTGGGTCATATATTCCTCATTTTGTGACGTTGTATTTATGCAGACAGCGCCGAGGGTTCTACGAAAAGCCACTTGGTTGGACGCTGCTTATTGACGATTGCTTGCCGTTCATGATTGTGCATAAGTATAACCATCCTGTCGCTGAATTAACGTGCAGTATTTGTGCGATATATCTGCCTTGCCGAGCAAGAAACTACCCCTAGCACGGACAGTAATACGTCCAACATGTACGCCGATGTGTTTCCCTTTTGTAACCACAGCGCGAACGAAGTCGCCAGTTCGGAAACCAAAGTACGTCTTGATTGGTTTACGCCATTTGTTCGGAAAGCCGTACTTGTCCGTGGTACACATTTTTCTAGTGCCGCGACCCATAGATTTGATTTGAAGTGGCGACAATGTGGGGTCAACCTGAACGCCCTCGCCAGACACGCCGACACAGGCAGCATCTATCCAGTGGGCTTTGGGCAGTTCAAGTGTTCGGCGATTGAATTTTGTTCGTCCACCCGTTCCTATCTCTACGGGCAGTCCAGTGGATTTTAACGTTCCGAAGAGCTTCCATCGAGTGGCATTAACGGCAGCAGCGTCTTTGAGGGGTCGCTTAGCTTGCGCCAAGATGCGCTTAAGTATGTCGGGTTCGCGCTTTAAGAAGTCTTCAATTGGTGTCGCTCCTTTCTTTTGGTTACAGGTGTGGCACGCTAAAGCAAGGTTGGATACACGATTACTACCGCCTTTGGATTTGGGGTGAATATGCTCTACCTCAAACGGCACATCTGCTTTGCCGCAATACGCACACTTCCTGTCCCATTTCTCGAGCAGATACTCGCGCACTTCGTACCCGACAAGCTCCCCACGCTGATATTCAACACCTGATATTTCTGGGTTCTGCATCGCCTGCATATCGAACCGCACTAGCTCCTGTGAGATACCACCAATAGGCGCATAGCGCATCAGACGGTCTACCCAAGTTTTAATGGTGAGTACGCGGTGCATGAGGCTTGGGGGCAACCATCCTTTCGGCTTGGTCCGATTTAAGAATCGGGCTTGACGGTAGCGTGTGTGCCTGTTACGGCGATTCCCGCGTGACGCTGCACGGGATTCGAGGTCTAGTTTAATTTTCAGTCCGTGCTGCTGCAATTCTGCCGCCCAAATGACCTTGCGGTTTTGCACTAGCGCAATGCCTGTGAACTTACTGCCGGGGTCTAACTTCAATTGCACGTTGCAATCAATCGGTTCATTGACCGCCTCTTTTAATATGAGAGTGAATGGGTAGCGGCGAAACACTGCTGCCTTTTGCAGTTTCAGGAGTTGACGAGCTTCACCGGCACGAACTGGCGGCAATGCTCTCTTGTTGGTGTCTATCACGAATACGGTATTTTGCATAAAGTTTTGTTTCCCTCCGATTGCTCGGGTAATGTTCGCCTTGAGGGGCTTGGGAGTGTCGGTTCGTCAATGAACGGGGGTAGGTTATCCTGACTACTTTGTTCGTTCACCACCACAGAGCTACAAACTGGCGGGGCATTCGTAGGTGTGCAACTTCCTAGCATTTACTCTTCTGAGTCCTCGGGTAACACTGGCATTCAGTTTCCCAAATACCCTGCCTTGAAGAAGCGGGATGTGTTACGTGTTCATTCCCCTTCTACTTTTGACTACGCATTAAGTTTTATCTCGCATAGAATGGGTTTTGCTCAGCAACTTATAACTATCCTTTTCTCAAGCCAAATCACCTGCCATAAATTCTGCTTCTATGCCCAACTGCCATGAGTGTAACCATCCGCTCTACTTCATCAACATTAAAAATTAGTCTGTAATCGCCAACTCGAGTCCGGAATGACTGCCGCTCGGTTAATTTAAGTACACCTTGTTTGAATGGATTCTCGAGAATAAGCGCTACTTCTTTGACAATTCTCTTTTGGACTTCTTCAGGTAAATCTTCAAAATCTTTGTCAAATTGCTTGGAAAGTTGTAAAGCGAACCTCATTTCAAGCCAACTCGAGCCTGAAGTTCTTCCAATGTTGTCGGAATCACTTCGTCGTTGGAGCGTTCATTAAAAATCTGCCTATGCCATGCTTCCTCTTGGATTTGTTCGTACTCGTCAAGTGGCAAAAGTACGAAGGTTTCCCCTGCTTCATTGGTTAGTTTTTCATGGGCTGCAATCATTTTTCACTCCTTTTATTCTTTTTTCTCGAGCTTTTCCTAGGTTCTTTCTATCCAATTCTTGAGTTTCAAACCTTCTACTCGAGCAAAATGCTTTGTATTATCCGAAACTAGGGTTTCTCCAAAACTCATGGCAGTTGCAGCAATCAAAATATCATTATCTTCTAGTTTTGTCCCTTTTTGCTTCAAATCCCACCATATTTCGGATGCAACTTTGTAAGTATGAAAATCTGGAATAACCAACTCTAAATTATCTAAGAATTCTTCAAGGGTGGCTTTGCGTCTCACAAATCTCGGGTCAAACGCGCCTCGTTGTAATTCATAGTACGTTAGTGCAGAAATACCAAGAACTTCGCCTTGGTCAATTGCTTGGTCGTATTGCTCGAGTACAGAAAGGGACTTGCGTACCAAAGCACTCACGATGTTTGTATCAAGTATCAGCACGAATGCTCCACGGGTTTCGTTGCACGTTCTCCATAAAAGCCGCTCGTTCCTCTTCGGTACTTTCCCCTAGTTCTCGAGCTAATCTTTTAAGGTTTTCACGACGATGCTGTTCAAGAATGCTTTGTAACCATTCGAGGTCGGCTTCGGTCATGGTTTCGATTTTCTGATGCAATTTTTCTTTGATACTCATGGTTTCACCTTGTAATTTAGTGTAGCGCTTTTCTTTTCTCGAGCTTTGGCGCTTGCTTTATGCAAACTCGAGTTCCGCTTTTCTACCCGCGCTTGGGTCTTGTTCCACCAATGCCCGAACTAAAGTCTCGAGCCGCAATGCCACGCCCATGCTGTGCGCCCTGAGTTCTTCACCATCGGGTAAATGGTGAATATGGGTTGGGACTCCTTTTATCGTGACATGAACACCTTCCCTTGTGGTGATTTGGTAATCCATTTTGACTTCATTGAGTATCTGACTCATATTGCTCCTTAAATTGTGTGAACTGTAATCACTAAGAAGTTATTGACCCAAGCCACTTTAGTACGAATCCAGCGCCCATCTGCAATTTTGTGTTCAAAGTTAATTCCTGGTATGCGCTTACTGGAGTTTCTTGGTAAATCTTTACTAACTGGTGTTTCAACTAAAATGGTCTCGAGAACTGCTACCAATGGAATTTTTTCTTTTTCAGCTTCTTCTCTCGTAGGATGGGCTTTGCCCATCAACTTATACCCGACTATCTTCTATCCTTTTTCTCGAGCCTTTGCTAGGTTCTTTCTATCCTTTTTCTCGAGTTTAAGGTCTGGGATTCGCTCAAAGTGCTTAGTATTATCAAGTAAATACATATTTAATCCCAATTTATTGTGCGGCGATGCGGTCGGTGTTTCATATCCTCGAGCAGTTGTTGGGTTGCTTCTAGGGAAGAGTCTGCGTTGATAAAAGCATCCAGTCGTTTTTCAAATCCAACCACGTCTTCTGGTGTGCGTTTTACTTTAGTTGCGGGTAGGTGTTGGGCTTTTTCAAGTACCAATTTAATTTGCTCGAGTATGCTTTGGTCAGCGTGTTGGATTTGCTGGATAATTTCTTCGCGCATGGTCATGGTTTCACCTCGGCTTAATTGTAGGGCTTTTGCTCGAGTCGCGCAGGATGGGCTTTGTCCATCAACTTATTTCC
>JANNEE010000649.1:0-2052 GCA_031388325.1 Deinococcales bacterium | reverse complement strand
AAAAAAGAAAGGTGTTTATATCTGGCCCGGTGCTTACAAACGAAATGATGAAGAGACCTTGTCCTTTGATGTAGTGCTAGGTGAAGCAGCACATACCGCCGCTGGGCTTGAAAATATGAAAATTCATTTGTTGGAATTAATAGTAAGAGCTGGATTAAAAGATTATGGCCCCGCAAAAAAATCATTAATCACAAAAGTGAAACTGAAGGGCAACCCACCCGGTTATCGGCACGGCATATTTTGACTTTAGAAGGTGATGTTTTTAATTTCTCGGGTTCTCGAGTGACCCGTTTTTCTATTCCGCCACAAGATGTGCTTGAATTGCCAAACAGCACCTATTTTTTGGTTGGTAAAGAAGTATTTTTATTGCAAAATGGACAAACCACTCGAGTTAAGGAACTCGATTCTGCTCAGTATTCGTTGTTGCCAGAAAACAATTCGTTTGTGGCGGTCGAAGGTACGGCGGTGCGAAATGCCGACTATACCTTTGTCCTCGAGAAACTTCAGGTGCGGATTAGCCGTAATGACCTGAATGCTTTTCGTACCATAACCCTGCCAAGCGCTGGTTCAAAAATTGCAGTTGGTGGCGATACCCTTGCCGTGGCAATTGGCTCGAGTGTGATGTTTTTTGATGCCCGAACCTTTGCCCCACTTTTAACTCGAGCTTGTGAGGTGACGCGGTGAGGTTTGTGCTGACTGCTTTAATCTCATGGTTTGCTGTGGGGATTTTTTTGCGTTTTGCCAAGGAACGCGGTTGGGGGCAGACGGTGCGCCGCGATGGACCTGCGACCCATCTGGTTAAGGACGGCACACCGACAATGGGCGGGATTCCATTCACCCTGACTATTTTTGTTGTCTGGCTGGTTCTGATTGGTTTGACGGGCATGTCCGACACCAAAGGCTGGGCAGTTCTGGGTTTATCCTTTGGCATGTACCTGATTGGCGCATGGGACGACATCGGTATTGTTCGCGCCCGAATGCTTGGATTAGGCATCCGAGGCGATTTGCCGGCTCGAATTAAATTCCCTGCCCAGATTCTGGTCTCGAGTATTTTTGCTTACGTTGTGGCGGGTGAAATTTCTTTACTGGGTAGTTTTTGGTTGGATGCTGCTTTTTACTGCTTTGTGGCGGTTGGCACTGCCAATGCGGTCAATTTCTCTGATGGTCTGGATGGACTTTGCGCGGGTACAGTGGCGATTATTTTAATTCCATTGGTGGCTTCCTCACCAATGGCGGGTTTCACGATTGCGGCTTTGCTTGGCTACTTATGGTTTAACGCCCCAAAAGCCCAGATTTTCATGGGCGACGCGGGTTCTCATGCCCTTGGTGGGATTGTGGCAGGGGTGTATATCACCCAAGGTTGGACGTGGGTTCTACCGATTGCGGCGATTTTCCCAGTCATGGCGATTGTTAGTGTGGTGCTGCAAGTTCTTTCTAAGCGCTACAACGAACGATTTCATGGGGTGGACAAACGCCTTTTTTTAATGACTCCGATTCATCATCATTTTGAAAAACTTGGTTGGGCAGAAACCAAGGTCACGATTCGGTTTTTAGCCATCACTGCGGTTGCCACGATGTTGGCATGGAGCATCATGACTGGCGGTAAAGCATGAATTGTCTTGTTTTTGGTCTTGGGCGTTCTGGCTCGAGTGTGATTAAACACCTTGCCAAACTCGGTTGGTCTGGAGTTTGGTTTGATGAATCGTCAAACCCTTTTGGTGCGCCCCAAGCCCTAGAACTGGGTTTCTCGAGACTGGAACAATTTAATCTCGAGGGCATAGATTTGGTGATTGCCGCGCCGGGGGTGATGATGCGCCATCCGCATATGCAGGCAGCACTGGCAGCAGGTATCCCCGTCTGGGGCGAGGTTGAACTCGCATTTCAAACCGCCACCTTCTCGAGTATTGGCATTACTGGTACAGCCGGTAAAGGTAGCACCACCTTGTTAATTGCCCATTTGCTGTCTTCACAAGGGTTTGACGCGCAGGTTGGTGGGAATTTTGACCCGCCGCTTCTCGAGGTGCTAAATGCCGAGGTTTGCGTGGTGGAGTT
>JANNEE010000639.1:0-2125 GCA_031388325.1 Deinococcales bacterium | reverse complement strand
ATTTGGAAACCAGCAGGGGGTTGACCAGTCATGCCACTTGGAGCTTGACCTGTCGCCCCAGTCGGAGCTTGTCCAGTAAATCCGGCTGGCGGTTGCCCCGTGAATCCGGCTGGCGGTTGACCAGTGGCAGTATCGGCTGGTTGACCTGTTGGTGTGCCACCATCTGGACTGGCTGGGCGTGGAGCTTGGGCGGCTTTTAAGGCGGCGGTGGCTTTGGCATCGGCGGCGGCGGCTTTTGCCAGTGCTTGTCCTGCGACAGCGTTGGCTTGACCCGCAGCTTGGGCTGCACCAGTGGCAATTCCGCGTGCGGCGGCGGCTTGACCAAGGGCTTGACCGGCTAAACCAGCCGCTTGACCCGCAGCTTGTGCTGCACCCGTTGCAATACCACGGGCTGCACCTGCTTGACCAAGAGCTTGTCCTGCCAAACCTGCGGCTTGACCAGCCGTTTGCAGTGCAGTCCCAGCCAACTGTGCCACGCCTTGTAAGGCTTGGGCTTGCGCTCGAGCCGCCGAAATTTGGGCATCGCGGGCTTGTTTGGTCAGTTTTTCGACTTCTTTGGCATCGGGTTGGGCAGTTACGACCACACTTGCTAAGGAAGCCACGCTTTGTGCCACACTCTCGAGTTTGACTGGAACATTTAAGCCACCGTCTTGGACACTGCCAACCGGAAAGGCAAGGCTCGAGGCGCGAATGGCTTGATTGATGGCGTTGGCATCGAGTTTGTACTTGCTGAGTTTTTGGGCATCCAGAGTAATCCGAATCTGGGCTTTGGGTGCGCCGGTCACATCCACCCTCGAGACCCCAGCGATTCCTTCGAGTTTAGGCAGCACCCGAGCATCTACCCGAGTTTTTAATTGGGTAACAGGAATGTTGCTCGATAAGGCTAAACGCATCACCGGGGCATCACCAAAACGAATCGCACTAACACTTGGGTCTTGAACACCATCGGGGAAATTTGTTCGCACCCGATTGACGGCTTGTTGAATCTGCGATTCTTTTTCGCGTAAGTTTGCGCCAAACGAAAAATTTAAGACCACCACCGAAACACTTGGGCTGCTGGTACTCGAGATACCCTCTAAGTCGGATAATCCCTGCAAGGAGGTTTCGATGGGACGTGTAACCTGAGATTCAACAATTTCAGGACCCGCCAAGGGATACGCGGTAATCACAGTGATGACTGGGAAACGAATCTCTGGCAATAATTCTTGTTTGATGTTAAAACTGGTAAAAACCCCAGCCAGCAACACCAAAACCGTGACCAGTACAAGTACACTGGCATTTTTTAAGGAAAATTTGATTAACCCATTCATAAATAACTCCTGTTAGCTTTTGTTTTGCCTGTACTCGAGCATTCTGCCGAGCATGGTTTGGTACATTCGTTCTAATAACTGCAATTCGGTTTGGTTCATGCCATCCATAGAGATACGGTACTGGTTCATTAAGTGGGTGCGGATTTTGGTCACATACTCGAGTCCAGTGTTGGTCAGTCTGACGCGGACGATGCGGCGGTCTTCTGGGTCGGAAATCCGTTCTAAGGTCTGGCGTTCAACCAAGGCATCCACCAGTCCAGTCACACTCGAGGGCGGGATGGCGAGAATTTCGGTCAGTTCACGCATGGTTTTACCCTTGGCGTTATCGAGTTCGTCTAAAATCATCCAGTGCGACAAGGACAATTTATCGCGTCCTAAACCTTCAATAAACATCTGTCTACCATGGTGCGAAATTTGGTGCAGCAGTGTGACGATATTGCTCTCGAGGGTCACTCGCTCTTCTGGTGGCGAGACCTGTGCATCCGGTGGGTCAAGTGTAGTTCGAGATACGATTTTTTCATAATCCGAATCATTCATGTTTAGAATAATACGAAACTCGAAATATATTAACTATGAACTAACCCACAATTTCATTATTCGAGGTACAATCAGCTAATGAAAGGTTTGGCGCTTAAAATTTTTAGATGGTGGTGCGCTTTTGTTGCCCACTGGTTCAAGCATCAACCCAAAATACCAACGACCAAACTTAAAAATACCAACCGACACATCAGCCGTTTACTCGAAAACATTGGGGTTCGCAACCGCACCGACCTTGTAAAACTGGGCGCACTCGAAGCCTACCAGCAACTGATAGA
>JANNEE010000627.1:0-2243 GCA_031388325.1 Deinococcales bacterium | reverse complement strand
CAGTTTTTCTTAGGCGATAAAAGCAGCGTTAAACTCTAACCATCTCGAGTTAGCTAGACTCTGATTATCTCGAGTTCTAATTTGATATTACCGCGTCTAGTTTCGCCTTCAATCCGCTTAAATTCGATTCGCCCGATGCCTTCGGCTGCCAAAGTATCGCCAACTTTAACGCCTGTGCTGGAGGTGGCAACATTACCGTTGACACGAACTTTTTTACCTTCGATACCAGCTTGAAAATATGCCCTCGAGACCCCAAAACCTTTTGCCCCAACCACATCTAGGCGCAGACTTGGTACGACCACACTGCGGGTTTTACTGCCGCGCTCAAGGGCTTTACCTTCGGCGACAACAAATTGCACTGCAATGGTACGCCCTAGTAAGACCAATTGCTTAATCGTCTCGAGATATTTAAGACCTTTTTGCGTGGTGGCAAACATAAAACCATCACGGTCTTCGCGTATATCGCCTAGTAATTCTGGGCTTAAACCAAGGGCAATCCGTAAATCATCGCTGTCAAAATCGAGTTCAGATTCAGTCTCGAGCCGCAGCACCCGTACAGGGTCATCCACATTGGGAATATGTTCGGGGTAAAGGGTGTAAATCACTCGACTGGCATCAGGGAAACCACCATGGGCGGCAAAACGAATCCCATCGGCAGCCAAAGCTCGGCGATCAAGTTCTGCACCTTCAAGAAAAGCTGTACGAACCACTCGCCCACCTCGAGCTTGCTGTACTAGGGCGCGGGTGTCCACAACAGTCATGCCTAATTTTAACTCGAGTCTGTTGGGATAGGCAATGCGTATACTATGGCTATGAACACAAATTCTTTTTTTAGGCAGTCTTTTTCATGGTGGTGTTTTGAAGGACGAATTGACCTCGAAGAAATGCTGATGGCAGCAAAAAAAATTGGGCTAGAAGGAATTGAATTGATTGAACCAGAATTCTATGGGCTTGTTAAAAAGCATGGTTTAACAATTGCCTCGCATCGTGGACATGATTCGATAGAGAGCGGCTTAAATGACCACGCTAATCATCAGCGAATCGAACAAGAATTACTGGAGAGTATCCGAATTGCCGAAAAATGGGGCTGCCCAAATGTGATTGTCTTTGCGGGCGACAGGGCGGCGACTCAATCCGAGCAGATTGGCGCACAAATCACCGCCGAAGGGCTGGCTCGGGTTGTCCCAGTCGCCGAAAATGCAGGGGTGACACTGGTCTTGGAGTTGCTGAATTCCAAAGTTGACCATCCGGGCTATCAGGCAGACAGCACAGCTTGGGGTCTTCAAGTTTGTGAGATGCTCAATTCACCTCGGGTTAAACTGTTGTACGACATTTATCATATGCAAATTATGGAAGGTGATGTGATTCGCACGATTCTAGCCAATCATCGGCAGATTGCCCATTATCATACCGCCGGAAATCCTGGACGCAATAATTTAGACGATACCCAAGAACTGAACTACCAAGCCATTGCCAGAGCCATCTCGAGTACAGGCTACACTGGGTTTATCGGGCATGAATTTGTACCGCTTGGCGACCCAATCAAAGCCCTCGAGCAAGCCTTCAAAACCTGTCTGGCTTAAGGTTAAAGCCCAAAACCACCAGCCACTTCAAGCACCTGCCCGGTAACATAACTCGAGCTTGGTTGCACAAAAAACCAAACCGCTTCGGCAAGTTCCTCGAGTCTGCCAAGTCTGCCCATTGGAATCAGTTCAAGTGGCTTAGAAACGCTATTTTCAATCACCCCGGGGCTAATCACATTGGCAGTAATCCCGTTAGCAGCTTCGGCTTGGGCAATGGCTTTGGTCAGTAGAATTACGCCAGTTTTGGCAATCACATACGGCAGTACCGTCGGTCGGGCTTGGAGGTGTTGTGTTCCCGCAAAGCCAAGATTGATGATTCGTCCGTAATGCTGCTGACGCATGATTGGCAAGGCTGCATGACAAGTGTAAAAAGTGTTATTGAGATTGCTGTTGAGCATTTCATGCCAATCTTCTATTTGCAATGTCTCGAGTGGTTTTTTAAGGTAATTGCCAACATTATTGACCAGAACCCCAAGCCCACCAAGTTCTCGAGCCGCCAATAGCACCAACTCCGACGCTTGGCTCGAGTCACGTAAATCGGCTTGTAGGGCAATGGCTTTGACCCCCAACGCCTCGAGTTCGGCGCACGTGCTTAAGGCTTCGGCTCGAGAAGAATTATAATGCACAGCCACGTCATACCCAGCTTGGGCTAAACGCCAA
>JANNEE010000589.1:0-1906 GCA_031388325.1 Deinococcales bacterium | reverse complement strand
CCAGAAGCCGAAACGCGGGGTATTATTGACCTTAATTTAACCGCCCCGATTTTACTGACTCAAGCCTTTTTGCCAATGCTCAAATACTCGAGCAACCCCAGAATTATTTTTATTGGTTCAATCAACGGTCTCGAGAATGCTGCCATGCCCGAAGTTGCCTACAATGCCTCTAAATTTGGGCTGCGCGGCGTGGCGCATAGTTTACGGGAAACACTGCGCCAAGACCGAATTGGCGTAACCGTTATCAATCCCGGAAGTATTGGCTGGGATGGCAATATCAGCACCGATTTTTTAATTCCACCAATTGACATTGTGAATTTAACCCGAACGATTTTAGAGATGAGCCGTCAGACGGTGGTCAAAGAAATAGACATGCCAGCGATGCAGGACACCCAAGTTTAGGGAAATTACCCTCGAGTCAAACGCCGAAAATCATTTTTACCTTTTTGCAAGACCACAGATTCGTTCAACTCGAGCATCATCTTTTCATCGGTGATGGTTTGGGAATTGAGTTTATAGCCTTTATTCTGAATCATCCGTTTGGCTTCGCCGTTGCTTGTGGCAAAACCAGATAGTACGGCTAAGCGCACAATACTGATTTTACCATCGGTGAATTCCTCGGCGGACACACGAATTTCTTGTATTTGCGTCGGCACTCCGCCCTTGGCAACATTGTCGTAACGTTGCTCGGCGGCTTGTACTTCGGATTGCCCATGAAATTCTGTGACCACAGCTCTGGCTAAAACGCGGTGCGCTTCGACCATACCAAGTGCCAAAGTGCTGTCTAGCTCGAGATTGGTGCAGTAGGTCAGGTAATCTTTTAAGCTGCTGTCTTGGACTTTCATGAGCTTACTAAACATCACATCGGGGCTTTCGGAAATACCAATGTAATTGTCTAAGCTCTTGGACATTTTTTCGACACCATCTAAACCAACCAAAAGCGGCATGGTCAGCACAACTTGTGGCTCGAGACCAGATTCGCGTTGAATATCACGCCCGACCATTAAATTAAAGAGTTGGTCTGTGCCGCCAAGTTCAATGTCTGCTTTGATTGCTACGCTGTCTTGGGCTTGGGCAAGCGGGTAGTACAACTCATGCAGACTAATTGGTGTGCCACTATGAAACCGATTACTAAAATCTTCTCGAGTCAGCATTTGTGCCACGGTGTATTTGGCACTAAGCCGAATCACTTCTTCAAAACGCATTTCTTGTAACCACTCGGAATTAAAACGCATCTCGAGTTTGTCGGGGTCAGCATCCAAAATTAACAGGGCTTGCTCTTGGTAACTTTTGGCGTTGGCTCTGGTCTCCTCGAGGGTTAAAGGCGGACGGGTTTTACTTTTGCCGCTTGGGTCGCCAATCATGCCAGTAAAATCGCCAATAATCAGAATCACTTTATGCCCTAAATCCTGAAATAAACGCATTTTCCGCAACACCACCGCGTGACCAAGGTGCAAATCTGGACGGGTTGGGTCGCAGCCGAGTTTGACGATTAAACGCCGCCCAGACTCGAGTTTTCTTTGTAGTTCTTCAAGCGGTTGAAGGTGAACTGTACCGCGTTTAATCAATTCGATTTGTTCTGCCACACTTAAATTTGTCATTTGAACCCCATAAAAAAGCCCCGTTTAATCTTCGGGGCGCGAGAAAACAGATTGAACTCGAGCCTTTAAGCGACTCGAGGATAACCAAAAAAGATCTTCATGCCCAAAAATATAACACGCCCAAGGCGCTTAACGTAGCATCTCAAAAGCCTTCTCGAGAATTAGGTCTTGACCACGGCTTAAAGCACCCATGTCGTCGAGCATTTCGATATTCGGCGTGACAAATTCTGGGTGTGGGATGCCGTCTAAGCTACTCGAGCGGGCAGCCGTAATCGCTAAGGTGCTGCCATCTGGAAGGTTATACA
>JANNEE010000510.1:0-1683 GCA_031388325.1 Deinococcales bacterium | reverse complement strand
CGGGGAAATAATTATCGGGCGTGGCAAGAATGTTTAAGTCTTTACTGGTTGCAAAAGACTGAGGAGAATTGGTCACAGTAACAAGGTATGCACCAGCTTGTAAGTTTGGTGCTTTGACTTTTAGCTCTGTTGTTTGAAATGAATTAACATTGACGGTTTGTCCTCCTATAATAACGACAGAACTGTTCGAGAAACCCGTCCCAGTGATAATAACTTCTGCCAGTGGTGCAACAAATCGGGGTCGTACTTTTTGAATCTCGAGTGGAGGGGTTGGATTACAAGCGACAAGTATTGCCAATGTACCGAGGAAAAGTAAAAATCGTTTCATGAAATCACTCCTTGCTGTGAAAGATAATTGTTGATTTCGGTATGGTATGCCGAAAATGAGTTGTTAGCAGCGAATGGTTTAATTTGTGCAAGCCAATCAGTAGAATCAGATTTAAGGATTTGTGAAACCTCAAGCAAATTCAAAAGTGCCAGTAATTGATTCTCGAAATCTCGAAAAGAATTTGCCTTCTCGAGAGCCAAACGATAATTTCTCTGTGCTAAGTCAAATTCTGAGCAATAGAAATAAGTCGCTCCAATGTTTTGGTAGGCTCTTGCTTCTGCCCAAGGGTCAAGTAAAATCTGGCTTAATGCTAAGGTTTCTTGGTAAGCCTTTAATGCTTCTTCAAACCTTGCTTGACGCGTGTAGTACATTCCTAAGTTATTTTGAATTCTAGCGATGCCATTTTCGTCACCGAGTCTTGTGAGTATTGAAAGGGCTTCAAGGAATTTTTCTTCTGTTCGTGGATCATCTACTTGGGTATAAGTCATCGCTAAATTCATCATTGTCGTGGCTGCTTTCACATCTTCCTCGAGTGCTTGGCGAATGGCTAAACTATCTTCAAAGGCTGTGGCAGCTTCGGGGTACTTTTTCTCGAGACGGTAAATCGTACCTTGGATATTCAGCGCATCTGACCGCGCCAATTGTGCGGCACTGTAACTTAATCCCTCAAGCGTCGTAAATGCCTGAGTTACCAGAATTTGCGCCTCCTCGAGTCGGTGCATTTTGAGTGCTAATAAATTAGCTTTGGCTAACCAAGCCCCACTGCGTAACACTGGGTCAGTCACACTGCCCTCGAGAATGGCGACCCTGCTTAGTGTATCAAGTGCCGCTTCGTGCCGTCCGTAGCGCTCAAGCGCCGAGGCGCGTTCGGTCAGGGCTTGCAGCCGCTCGTTGGCGTTTCGGCTGTTTTTATCGGCGTGGGCAAACCATTCTAGGGCGGCTGGTAAATCGCCTCGGATGCTGTGTTGTTTGCCAGTCTCGAGGAAACTCAGCAGCATTTTGGGCGTGTCGCTTTCTTCCCAAGCGTTTACCGATGCCAGCGCATGAATACCAGCTTGGTTGGGTTTTAAGGCTCGAGCCGCCCGCAGGTGCAGAATTTGTTTTCGAGCAGGGCGGATATGTTCTAAAATCACTTCACGGATTAAGTCGTGCTTAAAGTGTGTTCCATCTTTGAGCAAATGCAGCACATCGGCATTGGCAAGTTGGTCAAGGTCTTGATTGATTTCTTCTAAACTGCGCCCCGACACATTTCTGAGCATCGCTAGGGTGCTGCCATCGCCAAGCAGGGCTGCCACCTCGAGCTGTTGTTGGGCAGTTTCAGGCAAGTGGGCGAGACGGCTTTTCACTTAGTCTTG
>JANNEE010000505.1:0-8960 GCA_031388325.1 Deinococcales bacterium | reverse complement strand
GAAAATCCTTTACTCGAGTGGTTGCGATTCTTAAATCCAGCTTGGTTTGAGGAACTGCCAGACTTTGCGCGTTTTGCTTTGCTGGGGAGTGGTTCGTGTCCAGTGGGGTGGCTCGAGACGGCTGGGCGTTTAGGGGTGGATTCGCAATTGGCGGCATTGCGAAACCCCCTTCTCGAGGCGAAAATTTTGGATGATTGGTTTGCCCGTTTGGATACTCGGGTGAATGATGCTTTGCTGGGTCATGTGGCAAATACGAACAACGCCGAATTACTGCCTTTACAAGATTTTGAGCGCAACAATGAATTATTTAAGGATGCACTGGTGGCTGGCTTGCCGATGGATGCAGATATTTTTGCAGTTTTAGCCGCCGATTTTGATTCGGAATTACGGGCGCTGGTGGCGCAGCGTTTGGATCTTCCGCCCAGCATTCTCGAGTCCTTGGCGCTCGATGAAGAAGAATCGGTGGCTGGTGTAGCACAACAGCATGGGATTTCGGTATTTGTTCAAGAAGCCCAGAATTTGGCTTTACGCAGCCCTAAAGATTTGAATAAGTTGGCTTTGGGAAAAGCCAAGGCAAGACGTTTAGCAGCGCAACACAGCACCATCTCGAAGAAATTATTAAAACAATTATCAAGCGATGATGACTGGCAAGTGCGGCAATTGGTGGCGCGGCATGTTAAAACGCCAGTGCCAGTTTTGGCGCGTTTAGCCGCAGATTATGACCGTGATGTGCGTCAAGCTGTGGCACATAATCCAAGCAGCAGCAGCAGTATTTTAGAGCTTTTACTGTCCGATTCACATGAGGCGGTGCATTTGGCGGCTCGAGTCAGTCCCAATGCACCGCAAGGAACAGTGCGCCTACTGGAGCGCTTAGAACAAAAAGACCCGACCCTCTTAGAACTCGAGTCATTACCGCTTTGGATGGCGACACTGGCGGCGCTACACCCCAATGCCAGTGCAAATTTACTCGAGACCTTTGCCAAGAACGAAGTTTCAAGTGTTCGGGTAGCCGTGGCAGCCAATCCGCGTACCTCACAGCGTTTACTCGAGGTTCTGTCACTTGATGCCGATGTGGATGTGGTACTGGCGCTGCTAATTCGTACAAATTTACCAGATGCGGTGCTGGTGCAACTGGCAGAGCATCCAGATTCTCGAGTGCTGGAGGGCGTATCCGTGCATTTGGGTATATCCAAGTCGCTACTCGAGCTTCTTGGTAAAAATTCTAATTGGCAAGTGCGGCGCAATGTCGCAGCCCATCCGCGTTGTCCGAATCTGATGCTCGAGCTACTGGCACAGGATTCCGATGTGGATGTGCGTGAAGCCACCGTCCGCAATGCTAATGCCAATCCACTGGTGGCACTTTATGCCTTGGGGGTGGAATTGCGTTTACCGCAGGTCTTAAAGCAACTGGAATTGCAGGATTTGAATTTAAGTGCCAATTGGCTCGAGTTTGTGGCACGGCGCGGTAATGACCTTGCTAAGCGTTTGGTGGCTGGTCACATTAACCTTGGCACAGAAATCATGACTTGGTTTTTAAGTCAGACTGATTTTAAGATTCGTTTGGCATTGGTCGGTAATCCAAGTTTGCCTTTGTTCTTGCTCGAGAAACTGGCTTTGGATGATGACCGTGATGTGCGTCAAGCCGTGGCGTGTCATCCAAATACCTCTGAAACCGTTCTAAGCGCCTTAGCCAGCGATTCCGATTCGGCAGTGCGAATCGCCGTAGCACAACGCGGTGTGGCACACGAAATACTCTGCTGGGATGATGATGATGCCGTACTGGACTGCATCGAACCCAAGTATTTAACCTTGCGCCGTAAACTCGAGGCGAGAACCCCTTTAGAACCTGTAGAACTCGAGCCATTACTCAGTAGCCAAATTCCTTTTGTGATGCAGCACTTACCCAAAACCGTGAAGTTACCCAATATCGAAATGTACTTAAATCACGAAGTCTGGCAAGTGCGCTTAGCGGCGGCTCAAAACATTCATTGCACTGTGCTTCAACTCGAGCAATTGCTGTCTGACCCAGACCGTGACGTTCGCGCCCAGATTGCCAAGCACAACAATGTCACCCCAGAAATGCTAACTGTTTTAATGCAGGACACCGACATTCTGGTACGTCGGACTGCCCTTAGTAACCCGCGTCTCGAGCCAAGTTTACGCCGCACCGCCCAGCGTTTAATTCTCGATGAAAGTCTACGTTCCAGTAAACTTAATCGTATTTTTGCTTTATCTTTAAGCACCAGAGTCTCGGAACTGTCTAAACGAAAAAATGCCAATAGTCTCGAGTGGCGCGAGCGTTTAGCCGTAGCGAATAACCCAAGCACTCCACAGTTTATTCTCGAGCAGTTAAGCCAAGATGCACACCGAGTTGTGCGTTCCACGGCTCAGCAAAAACTTGAGGCAAAAAAGTGACTGCCGAGCAACGAGTCCGAGGCAGTCTACTGCGTCTACGTGGCAAAAGCCCTTTTCTGGCTACCCTTGCGCTTTTTGCGACTTTCCGAGCCGACCCGTCGCATCCCACGGCGGCAACCGATGGGCGCGAAGTGATTTATAACCCAGAATTTCTCGAGTCCTTACCAACCGAGCAAGTGGATGGTGTGCTGCTGCATGAGTTACTACACGCAGCACTGCTGCACGTCACGCGACGGGCGTGGCGTAACCCAAAGGGTTTTAATATCGCCGCCGATATTGTGGTTAATGGCATCCTTGACCAAAGTGGTTTTAGCTTACCTGAAGGCACAATTCACGACCCAGAATTGCAAAAATACAGTGTTGAAGAAGTCTATGCGATTCTAGCTAAACAAGCCCCGCGTGAACTCGAGAACCCAGATTTACTCGAGCCAGCCGATTCTGGGCAAGCTGCTAAACCCGTTTCTGGGGTGTTGCGCGAAGCTCAAGCCAAGGAACTCGAGCGGTACTGGAAGGAGGCGTTGGCGCAATCGGCTGGTGTGGCGCGTGGGCAACAAAAGGGGGAGCTACCTGCGGGTTTACTGCGGGCAATTGGTGCATTAGAAAATGCCCAACTCGATTGGAAGACGCTGCTGTGGCGTTTTTTGACCCGTACCCCAACCGATTTTACCCATTTTGACCGCCGTTTTTTGTATCAGCGTCAGTATCTCGAGGCACTGGATTCTGAATCGGTGCGGGTCTTTGCTTGTATTGATACCTCTGGGAGTGTCGAGGACACGCAAATGCAAAGTTTTATGAATGAACTTCGCGGGATTTCCAGAGCCTATCCGCAAGCCAAAATTCAGGTTTTTTATGCCGATGCTGCCTTGTACGGTGGGTTTGACCTCGAGAATGAATGGCTTGACCCAATCGGTGGCGGTGGTACGGATTTCCAGCCGTTCTTTAAGCATTTGGAAACACTGAACTTGGAAAATAGCGTGGCGGTCTATCTGACTGATGGCTTTGGCGATTTTCCGTCTTTGCTGCCGAGTATTCCAGTCTTGTGGGTGGTCACCCCCGGTGGTCTCGAGTCGGAGCAGTTTCCATTTGGTGAAGTGGCGCGGCTGCTTGACAATTAGTAACTGGTCAGTTATTATTATTTTATGGGACGCACTGCCACCATCACCAGACAGCAAATACTCGAGGCAGCCCGAGCCGTTTTTCTCGAGCAGGGCGCAAATGCCACCGCCGTGGATGTGGCAAAGCGAGCCGGCATCTCGAGTGCCAGTATTTTTAAGCACTATGCAACCAAAGAAGATTTATTTTTTGCCGCGATGTCGCTACCACCGCGCCAACCTGTTTGGACAGCCGAACTTGCCGCCGCCATTGGTCATGGCGACCCAAAAGCCGATTTATTGCTGATTGCAAGGCGCATAGATGCCTATATTGCCGAAATTTTGCCTAGTATGATGTTGCTGATGTCGGCACGACAACAATCTGGGTTTCCTTTACCCCCACCAGTAGATAACGATTTCGCGGCACTGACTGCTTATTTAGCTCGTGAAATGGCACTAGGACGAATTATTCGTGGCGACCCAACTGTGCCAGCTTTGACGCTGCTACACACGTCGGCTGGTTTTGCAATGAGTAAAGCCACCCAGTCGGTGGCTGGACAGTTTGGTGCAAGTGGTTTTCTCGAGGATTTTATTTTGGTCTTTTGGCGTGGGCTTGACCCGAAGGAGGGCTAGTTTTTTTTTACTCAAATAATAACTAACTGATTGTTTATAAAACACACTCGAGCAGCTAAAGAGGTTGTTTACGGTTTTTTACACCCCTAGGAGTCCTTATGAAACACTTAATCGAATTTATTCTTAAAAAAAGTTGGCTGGTGATTATTGGCTTTTTAGTGGTCACACTACTGGTCATGAGCGGCACACCTCGAGCCAAAATCAGTGATACCACAGGTGTGATTCAACCAGACCATCATCCACTTTTGACAATTTCTGACGAGATTAAAAAAACTTTTGGCTCGGCTGAAAACATCATTGCCATGTTGAGTGGCGATATTTACACCGCGTCACGAATCAACGAACTGCGGGTTTTGACCACCAAATTAGAATCGGTTTACGGTGTGGCTAAAGTCACCTCCTTAGCCAATTTTTCTAAACTCGAGGAAGACGACGGCTTTATTAAAAGCACCAAGCTATTCAAAAATAATACTCCCACCAGTACAGAACTCGCCTCGGCTCGAGCCTATATTGACCAAGAGCAAACCCGTTTGGTCACCAAAAATGGTCAGAACACGGTCGTGATTATCGAAATGAAGTCTGGTGTAGACCAACAAAAATTTGGCACAGAAGTCAGTAACGCCGTCAATGTCGGCTGGACTGGTGAAAAAGCCATGGCGGGTGCGCCATTTGTGATTGCCGAAGTCAACCGCACTTTGGTCAACGATATACAAGTGGTTGGTTTAATTGCCCTTGGACTGATTTTACTGTTTTTATTTCTGAACTTTGCTTCGCTTCACGGGGTCATTCTGCCGCTGATTCAAGTTGTGCTGGGCTTGGTCTGGAGTATGGGCTTGTACGGCTGGATTTCTGGGACGTTTGGCGCACTGACCGCGATTGGCATTATTGCGGTGCTGGCTGTTGGCAGTAGTTTTTCGCTGCATCTACTCGGGCGCTTTTATTCTGAACTTTTGCATGGCAAAAATAAAGCCGATGCTTTGCGAGCCACATTTTCCGAGACAGCCCAAGGGGTGGTGATTAGTGCGATTGCGATTATTGCCTCGATGATGACCTTGTGGCTATCCGATATTGGTACGCTGCGCGACCTTGGTACACTGATTATTTTTGGGATTATTGGCGCGTTGTCTGGCGCAGTTTTTCTCTTGCCAGCCCTGATAAACGTTCTGCCCGTCCCAAAAGTGCGGGTTAAACCACAGGGCGGCACTCTCACTGGTATTCTTAAAGCCTTGGCAGGATATGTCGTCACACACCGCACACTCGTGATGATGGCGGCAGTTGGTTTAATGATTTTTGGTTTGATTGGGGCAACCCGTATTCAACCCAATACCTCGTACCTGAGCTTTTTTCCTAAGAACTCACAAACCGTAAAAAACATTGCCAAAGTGGATAAACTCTTTGGTGGTTCAAGCAGCATCTCTGTGCTTATCGAGGGCGATATTCTCGAGCCAAAAATCCTAAAGACCATTCAGACCTTTACGACTCGAGCCAAAGCCGAAATTTCAGGAGTCGGCAACACCATCAGCATCAGCGATACCGTCATGACCTTAAATCACTTATTTACGGGACAGCGCCAAATTCCAGCCAGCCGCGAGAAAGTGGCTCAGGAACTCCTGATTTACCAGTCTAGCAGCGACACCAGTGTGATTACTCAGCAATTGTCGTTAAATCAGCAACAAACAATCATTCAGGTTGGCATTCCACTTGAAAATACCAGCAACACCAGAGGCTATTACAATCAAATAAAAGCCCTTTCTGAAGAAGTTTTTAAGGGTGTTGCCACTGTCAAGGTCGGCGGACAAGCCCTGAGCGGCTTGGCACTCGAGGATGCGATGATTCACGACTTTATCATCAGTTTGTCGCTGGCGATTGTTTTGGTGGTGATTATTGATAGTTTTGTTCGCAGCTTCAAAGCCGCACTGGTCACCATCTCGAGTTTAATCATGACCGTGATTTTGCAGTACGGCTTATTGGGTTGGCTCGGCATTGACTTGGACATCTCGACGATGCTGCTTGGCGCTTTAGCGATTGGCGTAGGCGATTATGCGATACACCTGACGGTGCGTTTTCTCGAGGAACGCCGCCTTGGTCAGACCCCAGAACAAGCCTTAGAGAAGACGATTGTCACCAGTGGACGGAGCATCTTGTTTACGGCTTTAACCCTTGGGGCGGGTTTTGCAGCATTATCGTTTAGTCAGTTACAACCCGTTTCTAGCCTCGGGCAAATGATGGTCTTTACGGTGCTAGCAGTTGGTCTCTCGAGCCTGACTTTACTACCAGCCATGTGTCTGCAATTTTTGCGTGACCCAGTTAAAAAACCGATTCTAGCCTCGAGTACCAATGAAGGAGCAACCTTATGAAAAAAATAATTTTCAGTACCATTGTTGTCGCACTTGGAGCGCTGACCCTCGCTCAGAACCAAAGCTATAAAACTGGTTTAGAAGTGATGCAAGCCATCGAAGACCGTCCAACCCCAAAGTCGAGCATTGGCACAATCAATCTCGAGATTGGCAAAAACGGGCAGACCTTATCACGCACCATGAAATCATGGGCAAGCAATGACCGCAGTCTTGTCAAATTTCTTGCCCCAGCCGATATTAAAGGCAGTGGAATCCTCAGCATCAAGAAAAATGGTCTGACCGAAACCCTGCTCTACCTTCCAGCCCTTGGGCGCACCCGCCGACTTGCGACGGGCGGCTCAGACTCGAGCGATTGTGATGGGGCGTTTTTTGGCTCAGACTTTAGTTATTGCGACCTTGGGCGCTCCGAAGTTAAGGACTTTAATTACAGCCTGACCTCGAGCGACAACGGCAAATACACCATCGAAGCCAAAGCCAAAAAGAACAGCAGCTACGACAAAATTATTTACGAAATAGAGGCTAAAACCCTGAACACCTTAAAAACCGATTATTACAAAGGCGATAAAGTTTTTAAGACCCTTCGCGCCCTCGAGTTTGGGGTGATTAAAGGCTACAACCTGATTAAAACCCTTTCGATGGAAACCATCTCGCAAGGCTCAAAAAGCACCTTTAAGCAAACGGCTGTAGAAATGGATGTTGAAATTGCCGATAGCGTCTTCACCGAACGATTTTTGAAACAACCCTAAGTATAGTGTTGATTAAATGTTCCGACTATTTTCCGCTACGCTCCAAAGAGTCTTCACACCCATCAACACTATACTTTTTTCTACTCGCATAGCTCGCCTAAATTCTACGAATTTAGTGAATACTGTACTAAGGATGCCATGCCCAAAATTATTTTAATCTTGATGATGTTGCTGCTTGGCTCGAGCAGCTTAGCTCAAACTTCTCGTTTTTCGATTGGTGGTGTTCTCGAGGCGCAGTTTGGCTTGGTCTCGAGTGGGACAGTTTTAGGAAACATAGCTTTTACGCTTAAATTTTCGGGGTCATTGGGTACAGAAGAAGCCCCTAGTGCTGCCTTTGCCGCCAATCTTAAGTCTGGTTTTGATGCCGCGACTGGCGCAACTCGAGTGACGCTGGGCGAAACGTTTATTACCGTTTATATCGGCGATTTTGACTTGAGTGCGGGGAATTTGCTGGTCAATTGGGGCGCAGTGGATTTATTGGGTTCGGTCAGCAACGTCAACCCTCAGGATTTCACCACCCAAGAACGCCTTGCCATTCCAGTCTTACGAGCCGTTTGGAATTTTTCTGATACCGCAAGGCTCGAGGGTCTGCTTGCGCCCAGTTTTACGCCCAGTGCGCTGCCCGTTTTTGCCTTGCCAGCCCCAACCCCACCATCAGGGATAACGATTGTCGGACAGAACGCCCCAATAGATAACCGCCCGACACCCCGCCTCGAGAATAGCCAATATGGTCTGCGCTTCTCGAGCAATTTGGATATTTTTGATGGTGCAGATTTTAGCATCAGTTTTTATGGAGGCTATCGGCATACGCCAACGCCAACCGTGCGCTTACTACCGACTGCCAAGGCTGGCGAATTTATTGCTCAGCCTGTGCTGAATTACGATTTCATTCATGTGCTTGGTTTGGAAACCAACATCAGCCTTGGCGAAGTTGCGATTCGTGCCGAGACTTCGTACACCTTTACCCAAGACCCAAATGGCACAAATCCCGAAATTGGCAATCATGCTTTTGCTTTTACTGCCCAAGCCGAAGCTCGAGTCTCCGAGATTGGTCTGACGGGATTACTTAATTTTCGTTGGCAAAAAGGCGAAATGGGTCTGGCGGATACATTTGGCGTGAACGCTGCCCTGATTGCCAGTTATACCCTCGATAACCGCACCAGTATTAGCGCCGCATGGGTACAAAGCCTGATTGATGGCAGTGGTATTTTTGCGCCTAACTTAAGCTATACCCTCGCCGATGGACTGAGTTTCAAAACCAATGCCAGCTTGAATTATGGGGCATTAGGCTCGAGCCTCAATCCAAGCGGGGCATTTGGAATTCAAATTCGCTTCGGGCTTACCCTTAGTTTTTAGAATTTTTTGGAGAAATGCCTTATGCCGCAAATTAAACCAATAGACATCAGCAACCCAAGTTTTCGTGCTAACCCGTTCCCAATGTTTAAGCAGTGGCGTGAGCAAACCCCAGTTGTTCCTATCCGCGATATGCTCGCCTCTCGAGCTTGGTTAGTGACACGCTATAACGATGTCGAGAACTTGCTTAAAGACGATACGCACTTTGTCAAAAACCAGCGCAACATCCCAAACAGCCAGCCCCGCCCTTGGATGCCAGGTTTTATCAAAGCCCTACAAACCAATATGCTCGAGACCGACGTGCCAGACCACACCCGTCTGCGTGGCTTGGTGCATCAAGCCTTTATGCCGCGCCTGATTGCCCA
>JANNEE010000467.1:0-2701 GCA_031388325.1 Deinococcales bacterium | reverse complement strand
AATTTGCTCAACAACTTTATACTCAAGCAATACCTTTTTTCAAACGCGATTATTTTCATTTGGCATGGCTTCGCTTTAACCTCGGCAACAATGCTTTACGCTTAGAACACCCAGAAGCCGAACAACATTTTCTGATTGCCGAACACCTAACCCGTAAGCCACAAGCCAAGGGCTTACGCTCGGCGGTGCTGCGTGGTTTGGCGGCTTTTAGGCGTTCCAAAGGCGAATTTGCTCGAGCCGAATTTTTGCTGCATCAAGCCATTGCTTGTGCCGTAGATGCAGATGACGACTTGGCTGCCCGTCAGGGTTTGGCTCGGACATTGCGTTTGGCGGGGCAAGTTGGCACAGCCCTTGAGGTGATCGAAGCGGCTATTTTTAAGCATGGGTCAATCCCTACTTTGCTAATTACTCGAGCCATGACTTTACTGGCATTGGGCTTAAATGCCCTTTGCCAAAAAGACCTTGATAATGCCGTGCCACTGGCAAATGTCAACAGTCAGCAGTTGGCTATTGTGGCTCGTGCCGAACTCGAGTTGCGGGCTGGGAATAACCAAAAAGCCCGTGGTTTACTGCAAGAAATACCCTTGAATACTTTGCAGATGCGGGAAGAACGCCGTGCTTTTCCAAACTTATTTGCTTTACTCGAGTCACTACAACCGATGCTCGAGTACATTGTGCAAACCAAAGTCGAAATTGTGGCTTTGGGTGTGCTGCAAGTCAAAGTCAATCAGCGTCCTGTGCCAATATCACCAACCAGTCGAATTGGTGAATTACTGGTTTTTATTCTCGAGCAGGGCGGAACAGCTAGTTTAGAACAAATTACTGATGCACTTTATGCAGATGCGTTGTCTGAACTTGAGAAAAATCGTGCGCGGAAAGCGATTTGGAAACTGACCCGAGATTTGCGTTTGGCACTAGGCTGGCAAAACAGCATTGCCTCCTTGCGAAGCGCTTATCAACTCGATCCAAGTGCTATCTGGGATTACGATGCACGAGATACAACAGCCAAAATAAATGGTTTTCTAAGTGGAATTTATAGCAATTGGGTTCTCGAGAAAACCCAAGAGTATAATCATTAAATCTGAGTGTATATCACTAAGATTTAACTAGGTAGACAGTTGGTAGACGGGCATGGCGCTTAATGGTGCGATGCTAAAAAATCTTGACGTTTGGAGGTCAAACTGACCAACTTTTCTACTCGAGGGCAGTAACCAACGATTCTCGAGAACCCTTAAGACCGTTTTAAGACCCTAAAAATTATGCTCTGCCTCACAAGTCCACAACAGGAGGTTGCCACAAGCAGTTCAAGAAATCTCGAGCCACATCACTAAAAAATAACCCCAGACTTCCGCCTTCTCAAGTAGTACCTATTAGGAGAACCATCATGAAAAAGTTTTTAACCATTGCTGCCCTCGCCCTCGGTCTTGCTGCCTGTACCCCACCAATCATTCCAGTGCCAGCCAATCCACAAGCCTTCTTTGATGCCAACGGCGTACCAATTCAAACTAAAATTGTTACCCTTGGAAGTGGAGTCGTTAAGGTGAGTTTTACTAAAGGCACAACCCTAACTTTTAACAACGATTCAGTGGTCAACCCCGATGGCTCGGTTTTTACAGGTAATGCTGTGTTACAAGTCCGTGAGATTGCTTCAAAAGCTGATGCGCTGCTCAGTAACGTGCTGACTGTTTCTGGCGAAAAGCCACTTGTCTCGGGTGGGATGTTTTTCTTAGAACTCAAAAAAGAAGCCGATGGTGCGCCACTCAATGTCAATCCAGCCAAGGGCGTAGCGGTGGCAGTGCCACTCAAAGCCAACGCAGCTGGAACACCTGCGATAGAAGATAGGATGCAGCAATTTGTGGCTGACCCTACGCCACTTGCCGCAGGTGACTCGAGTGTCAATTGGAAGCCAGTTGCTGGACAGTTTGGCATTGATAAAACCACACTTCCGGGTTCGTATGTGTTTAGTATTTTTAATAAGGGCTGGATTAACTGCGATTTTTTCTATAGTGATGGACGCACTAAGACCACATTGCGCGTTACTTTTGATGCCATTAATGATGCCAATACAATTGTTTTCATGATTCCTCAAGGTATCAATACGGTCATTGCCTTATACAGCAAAGATGGCGCAAACAAACGCAAAAGCTATGAAGACTCAAATGGTGTGCCAATTGGCTTAAATACCGAAATTGTCGCCCTCACCTTTAATGGTGGCAAACAGTACCTTGCTCGGAAAACCATTACTGTAACGGCTAATCTGACCGAGAACTTAACCTTTGTCGAAACCAGTACGGCTGATATAAAAGCCTACCTAGAAACACTCAATTAAGGTTAATTCTCGACTCGGAAAATACAAAACATAGGCATCACTGAATGCTGGAGGAAATGTGCAAAAAATTCTATTTGTAGCTCTTGGACTGTCCGCGTCACTTCTTTCGTGTATAACAACCACGCCACCGCCGCCACCAAGCACGCCAACGGTTATCACCAAAATTTCGGCGGGTGCATTTCACTCGCTTGGCTTAAAATCTGACGGCACAGTGCTGGCGTGGGGACGTGATAATCAAGGACAATTAGGTGATGGTTTTGGACTTGATGATAAACCCACACCTGTTCCTGTCTCGGGTGCAATAGGTATTATTGCCGTTGCGGCAGGTGGTTATCATTCGCTTGCACTAAAATCTGACGGCACAGTGCTGGC
>JANNEE010000461.1:0-3009 GCA_031388325.1 Deinococcales bacterium | reverse complement strand
CATAATTGGTGTAAGTTGCAAAAACACTTGGGGTACGTGGCTTACCATCTTTAATTTGACTAAATAAGGTGCTGCCTGTGGCTGGCGAAACCCAAGGAATTTGATTCAAGCGTACATCCTCGAGAATGGCAGCGCCGTTAGCCGTACCAACTCCGCCAACCAGTCCAAAGACACCTTGACGTTCGACCAATTCTTTAACCACCAATTTTGTACGGGCTGGATCGTAACCATCATCGCGTTTAATCAGTTCGATTTGACGACCATTGATGCCGCCTTCACGGTTGACTTTATTGACCAAGGCTTCAATCCCAATCATCACCCGTCCGAATTGTTGGAATGGTCCAGAAGTTGGTCCCCAAGTACCAATTTTAATTTTGGTCTTGGTCACACCAATGTCTTGCGCCATCCCTGAAAGCCCAGCGGCAATCGCAAACAACCCTGCCGTAACACCAATAACCACTCTCTTACGCATACATACTCCTTTTGTTTCCCTAAGCGCGACGAGTTTCTTTCTCGCCGAGCAAACCATGAGGACGAAACACCAACACCAAAATAACCAAAATAAAAGCAAGTGCTAACTTAAAGGCTGGAACAAAATTACCCACATAGGCTTCGATAATCCCCAGTAAATATCCACCAAGGACTGCCCCCGGCAAACTGGTCATGCCACCAACCACGGCGGCGGCAAAACCTTTATTCAGCGGGTCAAGCATAATACTTGGATTTAAGGAAATCGCGGGTGCAAGTAGTAACGCTGCTGCACTACCGAGAATCGCCGCCACTGCCCAACTCGAGACCAAAACCAGATTGACGGGAATACCGAGGGCTTTTGCCACTTCGGGATTCTGAGAAACAGCCCGCATCGCCAGTCCAATTTTACTTTTTTGCACAAATAAATACAACGCCACCATCAGAATTAAACCTGCCACTGCCACCAGTACCGAATTCTTAGAAATCGAGAATCCACCAATTGTCCATGTTTCAATCACATCCACAAAACCGGGCAGTTGCTTATTATCCACTCCAAAAAGCAGCGATAAACCACCATTGGCAAATAAACTAAAACCAAGCGTCAGAATCAGTAATCCCATTGGGTCCTGGGCTTTGGCGCGACGCATTAAAAAAAAGTAAAACGCGCCAGCCGCCACTGCACTGGCGGCTAAACCCGCTAAGAACGCCAACCACAACGGCACACCCATACGTGAAGTCAGGGTAAAGGTTAAGAAACAAGCCAGCAGTGCCAATTCACCCTGACCAAAATTTAAGACCCTCGAGGTGCGGTACAAAAGCACCACACTTAAAGCCACCAGTGAGTAAATACTGCCGATTTCGACACCAATAATCAGTAAACGAATGGCTTGTTCAAAAGTCATAAAGTGCCTCTTGTGTTTATCATTAGAATGGCCACGCTTTCCAGTACAGTTTAATTTTTACCCAGCGTCCGTATAGTCCAAGTGGTTCGACAATCATCACCACTAAAACCACCAAACCGTAGAGCAAACCAGACCAACCTCCGGCTTGTGCCAATTGGTCTTGAAGCACAGTCACCAAACCCGCCCCAAGGATGCCACCAGCCACCGTGCCAATTCCACCAATCACAATCATGCTTAAGAACTGAACACTTAAGAGCAAACTAAAACTCTCGGGCGAGACAATACCCAGTAACGGCGCAAATAACGCCCCACCGACTCCTGCATAGACCGCCGAAATCGCAAACGCAAGGGTCTTAATTTGAGCCACATTGACCCCACTGGTCTGGGCTGCCAGTTCTGCGTCACGCACTGCCACAAATGCCCTGCCAATGTGTGAACGTGCCAAATTAAACGCCATATAGACCATCAGCAGTACCACCCCTAAGATGATGTAGTAGTAGGCACGGTCTCTGGCGAACAAATCGCCAAACAACTGGCTTTTTTCAACGTTTAACCCAGATTGCCCTCCAAACCAGTCGCTGGGGGTATTGCCAAAAAATTGTTGAACCGCTAAACCAAAGCCGCTAGTAGCAATTGCTAAGTATGGACCCTCGAGTTTTAAGGCTGGAATACCGACCAAATAGCCAATCACCGCACATAAAACCACCACCAGCAGAAGCGCGGCTGGAAAAGTGATGATTGGCGCGAGCTTTGCAATTGTGTATGCCCCAATTGCAAAGAACCCCGCATGACCTAAAGAAATCTGCCCTGTAAAACCCACAAGGATATTTAAGCCAATTGCCACCAAGCTGTAAACCATAAAAAGCGCCACAGGATAAGCATAAGCAGGAAAAAGCTGCGGGATTAAAAGCAGCCAAGCAATCAGCAATACAAAGACAATCCAACCTTGCCTTGAGGCAACCAGACGTAAGTCCTGTTCGTAGTGTTCTTTAAGAATCATAATAATTCGGTGTTGCGTATCCTAAAGCCCCAAGCCCTCACTTGCAAGCACCCCTTGCACAAATGCACTCGAGTACGAACAGCGCAAGACCAAGCAAAAAATCAAAAAACCCGTTCAAGACAGCAAAAACGCAAAATAAGCAAAGCAACCATTGTAATAGATGAAAAAACGCTAAACTAAAGATATGGATTTACAGACAATTTTCAAAAATCATTTTGGCAGCCACGCCAGTACCCTCGCTTCGAGTCCGGGTAGGGTCAATTTAATTGGTGAACACACCGATTACAACGATGGACTGGTGTTGCCAACACCAATTATACAGCGCTGCACGATGTTGCTCGAAGCTCGAGCCGACCAAACAGTACGGGTTTTTAGTGTCCAAAAAAATCAGACCATGGAATACCGACTAGGACAAGAAGCGGCTGGAATGGACTGGCTCGATTACATCCAAGGCATCACCGAAGTGCTTTTACACGACAAACACCACTTAACAGGCTTTAATGCGGTCTTCTCAAGCGATGTGCCGCTTGGCAGTGGCTTATCTTCGAGTGCTGCCCTGCTGGTCTGTACTGCCAAAGCCCTGAGAGCCGCTTACGGTCTCGAGCTAAGCGACTTAGAAATTGCCAAAATTGCCCA
>JANNEE010000429.1:0-1766 GCA_031388325.1 Deinococcales bacterium | reverse complement strand
TGTCAGATTTATTCTTTAATCGTCAGGGTGGCGGCACTCGAACGTCCGCGGACACTCGGGTCGTACATCAGGTCGGCTGTGGTCGGTAAGGCAGTGAATGTACCGGGGGTTTGGGCGCGGAGGATGACTGTGAATTCTTGTTCGCCACCAAAAGTATCGGCATAGAGTTCTACGCGGTCTTGGTAGATTTCACGTCCGGAATACCAGTACCACCAACGATAGTAGGATTGGAAACGGATGGGTCTGCCGGGGGAAAAATCCCAGCCGTTTTCGTTGACCGCACTAAATCCAGCCGGTACGGGTTGAATCACTTGTAAATGGCGCATACTGCCACTTTCGGGTTTAATGCGAATATGCACCGCAATCATCTCGCCAACCTCGAGGGCTTGGGCTACACCATCTTTAATCAGGGGTACAGGGGTGTAATCGTAATTACGGGCAGATTCGTTCCACTTTTTCTCGAGTTTGTAATAGGTTGGGGAGACGTTAATACCGCTCGATTCTGCCACCAAACGCTCTGGTTCACGCACGTACTCGAGACTAGCGGCGTAATTGAGGTCGCCACGAACCTCTAAGGTATTTTCGCCAATTTTAAGTTTGGGGTCTAAGTCGAGCGTTGCGCCTTTTTCGTCTATGGTTTTAACCGCAATTTCTGTGCCGTTCAGTAGCACCCGTACAGTTTGGTTGCTGTCGGCTGGTTTGGGCAGGGCAAGCGCCGCAATAACAGTGGCGGCGGTGTCTTGGGTGCTAACCCACCAGTAGCCGCGTCGTTGTTGCAGTAAATAATTAATGGTTTTGGGAATCAAGCTGCTTTTCGGTTCAATTTTAGCCAAGGCTTCTAGGGCAACAGCTGTCACCAGCACTGGATTATCTTCCCAGTAATAATACCAACGGTACTGACGGTTTGGACGTTCCCAACGCACATTGCTGTCAGTTTCGATACGAGCAGTTTTCAGACGGGTCAGCATTTTTCTGGCTTCCTCGAGCTTACCGAGTTTGTGGTAAGCCAGTGCCAGTTGCCCAAGGTGATACGGCTCGAGGTCACGCAGATTGGCAAAATTATCCATGCTGTCTGTGGCAGGGCTGCCGGCTTCGGCAAGGGCGCGGTAAGCCACCGAACGAGCGCCGCGTTGAGCGTTACTGTCGTTGATGTTGTTGCGTAACCATTGAACTGCGCCCTCGAGCAAATACGCCTCGAATTTCACCCCAGCATTTTTGGCTCGAGCCAGTGCCAAGACAACTTGACTGGTCATTTCTAAGGTGCTGTTGTCTTGTGTCCAGAAGCCCCAACCGCCATCGTCATGGCGCAGCGTCTCGAGTCGGGTTAGCCCAGCATCCAGTAAATCGGGCAGGTCATCTCGAGGGAAGGCTTGTTGTGCCAGTAAGGTCGGCAAGAAACGCGACAACGTTTGTTCGGTGCAGCCATACGGGTAGCCAATCAGTTGTTCTAAAGCAGGACGAACCGCACTGAGTAAACTTGGGGTCAGGGCAATTTTTAGTCTGGCGCTTTCTAAATTAGCATCTTGGGGAATGCTAAATTTCTTAGCGCCGCGTTTAGCATCGGCTGCCCAACCAGTTCCATCGGTGAAACCACGCGGTTTAACGTTAATCGGTAACTCGAGCGCATCTCCGCCAAGGCTGTCCACATATTTGGCGGTGACTTTAGCAATGCCAAATTCGGTGGCGGTGACTCGGGCATCATAACTGCCACGCTGACCAGATTTGATGCTCAGGTTGGTCTCGAGTGGGCTGCTGGTGCTTAAGCC
>JANNEE010000372.1:0-3647 GCA_031388325.1 Deinococcales bacterium | reverse complement strand
GAAAACTTGACCAGCTTTATTGGCACTGTATAAACAATAGCGCTCGGTTAGCCAATGCTCAAAAGAACCTTCTTGGCTAGAATAAACTTCACCTGTGGGTTGGTACGAACACTCGAGAACCGCGCTTGGCTCGTTTTTATGGGTACGTACACTCGAATACCCCACTGTATCTCCCCTATTCGAGACTTGCATTTTAGCATCCATGTACGGCAAATGAAAACCAAACCGAGCCGCCCGAACCGCCAAAGGATTATTACAATCGAGCGAAAAAAACCAGACCCCCCGTTTTTGACCATCAGTCACGTAGGTTCGCAGGTTCAATTCATCAAAATGCGAAACCCACGGTAGGCTTAGCCATTTTCGCGGCGCGGTGTAACGCATTTGAAAAGGCACAACCCCAAGCCAAGCAAAACCATCATAGGTCTCGAGCGACAAACCTTTGGGGATGAGCGGCTCGAGCAGGGCTGGTTTGACTGCCCAATGTGCAAACAGCAAATTATGCCATTCCATATACATCGCGTGAGGACTTGATGGGACTTCCCAAGGACGGTGGCTCATGTCAAAAAACGCTTTTTTAGGTCTGGTGTGGGCATCATGCAAGATTCTTGTTTACCAAACCAAGCATAGCGATTTTTGGCAATAAATTTATAGACAGCATCACGGATAAACTTCGGCACAAACACAAAAATGCCGACCCACGACCACGGCGACCCTAAGACTCGAGCTAGACGCAAAGCCGCATCCGAATGGGTATAAATCACGCCTTCCTCGAGAAAAACCAGACTCTCGAGTTTTTGTACATTAATGCCTAAAAAACTCAATTTTAATTTGGCGGTTTCAGATTGCAGTGCCGAAAATTGAATGGTTTGCTGCGAATCTTGACGAATCACCCACTGAACTGTGCCATTGCAAAGATTGCAGACACCATCAAAGAACAAAATCCGTTCCATAAGACAAGCTTACAGCGTTGCAGTCGAGTTTTTGTCCCGCTTTGCCATCTGCATATTAGGGTACTCACCTTGCAAAAACTCCTCGGGTTCAACATGAATTGTGACACTGGCATTGGGCAGGGATTCTAAAATTTGATTCTCGAGTTGATCACAACGCTGATGTGCCTCGAGAACACTTAAGTTTGATGGTAAAATCATATGAAAATCCACAAAACGCCGCGAGCCAGATAAACGGGTGCGAAGGTCATGAATCTCGAGGTAAAGATGATTCTGCCCTAAAAGCACCGCCTCTAATTTCGCCAATTCATTTGGCGCAAGGGCTGCATCCATCAGTAAATTCAGATTTTGCTGGACTAAACGAGCCGCCGTGAAAAGCAGCAAACCACCAACCGCCAGTGCCAAGGCAGGGTCAAGCCAAGAAATTCGTGTCCTAGTGGCAAGCAGCGCCCCGAGTAAAACACCAACACTGGTAATCACATCTGCCAAGACATGTTGCCCATCGGCTTCTAAAGCATGAGACTGCAAGCGCTGACCGGCAGAAACCAAATAACGCCCTAGTGCAAAGTTAATCAGACTGGCAAAAACCATGACCAGAAAACCAAGGCTCGAGAACTCGAGAATTTTAGGCGTAGAAAAGCGGTTCAGGGCTGCGGTAATCACCAAAGCTGCTGCCACACCAATCAGCAGTGCCTCGAGCAGACTCGAGAGGCTTTCGGCTTTATCATGCCCATACGGATGGTCTTTGTCTGGCGGACGCGAAGCAATCCCAACTGCCCAAGCTGTGACAATCGCCGCCGCAATATTGACGGTGCTTTCTAAGGCATCAGAAAGTACCCCTACCGAACCAGTCAACCAAGCCCCCAGAAGTTTTAAGGCAAAGACCAATAAGCCACCAAGCAAAGCGACTCGAGCCGCCATTTGTTTTTGTTGATTGCTGAGCCTAATCACAAGGTATTGTACCGATTTACACGGCTGTATCCAATACTTGCTTTTTACTCTTTACAGTGTTTTGCTTTTTTGCATCTTAAAGCACAGACTTTAAGACCCCTCGAGCAATCCAACTGCGGTAATTGGCATTCCAGACTTCTAAGTAGGCAGGTTCAAAATGCTCCGGCTTACGGGCGGGTTTATTGGCTTTGCCAAATTCCATCACCTTAGAACGGTGTAAATTGAAAACCACTTCGGGATGTTTTTGGGGGAGATGCACAAAATGCAGTTCTGGACTTGGGTCAAGTTCGATTAAAGCCGCACTCGAGGTGAGAATGCCAATTTTGCCTTCTTTAGTTTCCCGAAACAGCGTAAACATTTCCACATAAGGCGGAATTCCATTGGCATCGGCTAAATACACGGCGGCAAAGGTATCAACATCTTTAATATAGGCAAAAAAATTGCGCTGATAAGGCATGTTTTTAAGCCGAAAAGCATTTACTTGCACAAAATCAAGGCTGTGTAGCAAATCACGGTTCTCTTTGGCAATCACGGCATGGTTCAAACTCGCCCCCAGAGCATCCCAGTGTTCCTCGAGCGCCACCTCGAGCGCCAGCACATCTGGGTAATCATCTGGCGACAGCACATCTCGCCGAAGCATACGAGGCAACAGCAAAGAAGCCCGTTCTTTAGGCTCGAGTAAACGTATCTGTTCAAACTTGGAAAGCGAAGTTAAATTCAGTCGGTACGGCACGGGAAGAGTATAAGATAAAAAGGGAAAAAGTAAAAAAGGGAAAAAGGGAAAGACAGCCTCTTTAACCTTTTCACCTGCCTTTACTGATCGCCAAAAATCGTGAAATGCCAGCCCTTGCGTTGGTCGCCTGTCGTGTCAAACATCACATGCTTGGGGATGCTGTATTCTTCTAAAGCATAATGGCTTAAGTCCTTACCGACTCCACTGCCTTTGAAGCCTCCATGCGGCATTTCAGAAACCAGTGGTAAATGGTCGTTGACCCAGACTGTGCCGAACTCGAGGGCATTTGAAACCCGCATGGCACGTTGTACATCTTTTGTCCAAATACTGGCAGCTAAGCCGTAAGCAATGTCATTGGCAAGTTCGATGGCTTCGTTTTCGGTCGAGAATGAATTAACCACAACCACAGGACCAAAAATTTCTTCTTGCACCACATCCGAGTGTTGCGGGGCGTTGCTCAGAATCGTCGGGGGGTAGAAAAAACCTTTTCCTGTTGGGAGTTCGCCACCAAGTTCGACTTTGATTTTTTGTTTTTTGGCACTGAGTACATAAGCATGAACCTTCTCGAGTTGGGCAGCACTGGAAAGCGGACCCATGTCGGTGCTTTCGTCGGTCAGATTGGCACTGATACGGATGGTGCGGCTGACTTCCTTAAAGCGCTTTAGAAATTTACCGTAAACACTTTTTTCAACATAAACTCGAGTGGCGGCAGTGCAGTCTTGCCCAGCATTGACAAACGCCCCAGCTACTGCGCCTTGGACGGCGGCTTCAAGGTCGGCATCAGCAAAGACCAGGAACGGAGCTTTACCACCAAGCTCGAGCGTCACGCGCTTTGCGCCGTTACCAGCCAGTTCTCCGACCCGCCTGCCAGTGCGGGTGCTGCCTGTGAAACTAATCATACGGACATTGGGGTGGCGAATCATCGCTTCGCCAACTTCTGCGCCGCCAGTCACAACATTGATTAACCCAGCCGGTAAGCCAGCTTGGATTGCCAAACGCGCCATTTCGATGGTGGT
>JANNEE010000265.1:0-6592 GCA_031388325.1 Deinococcales bacterium | reverse complement strand
ACTCCTCCAGCCCTACAAAATGCCATTCGGGTCTTACTCGAGCAACCGCTTCTGCTCGAGGGGGCAGAGGGTTTTCGTGAGGTGATTGCTTGGCGAGCCGAGGTCAGTCAGTTCTTTGCGAGGGTCGCGGGTTGGACGGTTTTAACAGGACCTCATGCCTTGCGTTTGGTTGCGCCGCCAGCCTTTGCCGAGGGTGGACGGGCGCTCGAGGGCTTACATTCGGTCAAGGCGACGGTCTTTTTGGCTTGGATTTTGTGGTTTCATGAGTATCTGGGTTTGCGGCTTGGCGAGGCGCGGCAGTTTAGTTTGTCGGAATTGGCTTCGCAAATCGAGAATCAATCTGGGTTAGCCATGACCAGTTTGGAACATCGGCGGGCATTGGTGCAAGCGGTGCGGACGCTCGAGATTCTTGGCGCAATGCGTTTACTCGATGCCAGTACCAACGAATGGGAGGATGCCAAGGAGGGTCATGTGGGGGCGCTGCTCGAGTTTACGGCTGGGGCGGCGTATCTGATTTCTCAACCTGTGGTGCAACTGGTTACGCCGTTACAACGGGCGATTCAAGCACTTTTGACTGGACCTGCACTGCACCGCTCACTTGACCCCGAGGCGTTCGCGGCACTGCTTGCCGATTCAGACCGTGGTGTCGTTGAGTATGTCGAAACTACCTTGGGCTGGACGTTAGAAATCCAAGCCGATTATGCGCTGCTGCTGCGTGGTGGGATTACCAGAGGTTTAGCCAAGCGCTTTACCCCGGGGCGGGGGGTGGTCTCGAGTGCGGGCTTGCTGCTCTTAAATATAATTCGTGCCGAAGTCCAAGCTGGGCGTTTGCAAAGCCAAACAGGGCGGGTGCGTTTAACCCAAAATCAGTTGTATGCTTTTTTAGATCAGGTCAGGGCAACCCACCGTGATAAATGGGGGCAGCAAGCCGCCACCAGCACTGATAAAATCCTGCGTGAGATTCTGGGCGATTGGCTTTCGTGGGGCGCAGCCAGCCAAGAAGGTGAGTTTTGGTGGCTCGAGGCAATTCTGAGCCGTTTTGAAGCCTATTATTTTGACCCCGATAAACCAGTTATTGAACGAGCCGCAGGCAAACGACGGAGGAAATCAGCATGAGTTTTTTTGAACGCGCAGCTTTGCGTGAACTTGTTTATCCGCCTAGTCCACGTTTTGTGCCAACGCGCTTAATTTTAATTAATTACTGGCTCTATCAGCGCCAAGTCTTTTATTTTGCGGCGGGTAAACTTTTTTTAACTGGCGACAACGGCAGTGGCAAAAGCACGGCTTTAACCGCCGCCATTACCAGTATTTTTGACGGCGACACCAGCCCAAGCCGAATGGATCCCTTTGGTGGTGGCAAACGCAGTGTGCGCTATTACTTACTTGGCGACCGAGAAGCTGGGTTTGAGTACGATGCCCGCCGTGCCTATATCGCCTTAGAGTTCCAGAATCCAGATGGTGGTTTTATGACCGTCGGACTAGGCTTACAGGCTTCGAGTGGGTCCAGGGATTTACAAAAATGGGGTTTTAGCCTGCCAGACCGAATCGAATTTGACGACGGTATTAGCTTGGTCTCGAGCAGTAACGAACCGCTTTCTAAACGCCAATTAAAAGATGCTTTGGATAAAAACGGTGGACGGGTGGTGGAAAGCGTAGACGAGTACGCCAAACTGGTGCGCCGTTCCTTGTACCCAAATGCAACCGACGACGAATATGGCAAGTTGCTCGAGTTGCTGATGACGATTCGTGGGGCAAAACTTGGGCGTGAAGTGCGTCCGACCGAAATCGAAAAGTTACTGCGCTTGTCCTTGCCGCGTCTTGACCAAAGTATTCTCGAGCAGTTGCGTGAAGGTATCGAAGGGATGGACAGGCATCAGCGTCGTTTGGAAGTCTTAGAGGCACAATTATCCGCCGCTAGCCAGATTGCCACAGCTTTTTTTGAATCGGCAACAGGGCGCTTAAATTTTGTTTTGTGCCAATACCAAGCCGCCGAGCAGCATTATTTGGCTTTAACCACCGAACGCCAACAAGTACAAATTTTACTAGAAACCCTGCGTGGACAACTCGAGCAACAAACCGCCCTAGAACTCGAGCAGAACCAAGAACAAACTGCCCTAGAACTCGAGCGCGACAGCCTAGAAGCCCAGTTGCAAAATGCCGATGGTGCGTTGCGTGAGGCAGAAAGTAAACTCGAGGAAACGCGGCGTGATGTTAAGCGCGAACAAGAACGGCTACGCACCGCCAAAGAACGCCTTGAAACGGGTCAGGTACAATTGCGTAGCCTAACCGACGAACAAAGCGCTTTAGAAACCCGAGCGACTGAGCTTTTATCTGGGTTACAGGGTTTAGCATGGTACTCGAGTGCCAACAGCCTGAGCGAACGACAAACCGCTTTGAATCTGGCAAATACTGCTTGGCTTCGTTTTGATGCCGATACCGAACGCCTTTCGGAACGCGAATTAACTTCACGTAAAGCCACCCAAGCGGTGCTGGCAGCCCGTGAACAACTCGAGTCAGACACCAGCAACCTCGAAACAATCATGCAGCAGACCGCCATCAGTTTAGCCGAACAAGCCACAAATTTACTTGGTGTTGCCCCACCGCAGTACCAAATTGCCTTAGAAACAACCCTCGAGCCAAGCGATGTGCTGGGTTTACTCGAGCCTTTGGCGCTAGAACTCGGCAACCTGAAACGCAGTGTTTTTGATGATGCCAGAGAACAGCATCGTTTGCTAAATAATCAGTTTGAACAAACCCAAGAGCAACTCGAAGCCCTCAAAAATGCTTCCGAAGCTGTGCCAGCGCTCCCTTTAGACCGTCTTAAAGCCATGGCAGTTCTGGACAAAGCTAAAATTCCCCACCAGACTTTGTACCGTTTACTCAAACCCAAAAAAGCCAAGCTCGATGGACTCGAGGCGGGCTTATTGCAAAGTGGTGTACTGACCGCTTTGGTGGTGGCAGACCAAGACCAAGCGGCAGCCCTGAAAGCCTTGGGCGCAGCCAAACTAAGCGATGTCTTACTGAGAATTCCAGCCAGCACATCTGGGCTTGGTTTAACCCAATGGTTAGAACCCGAAACCGATGCGCCGCCAATGGTTCAGCGTTTTCTCGAGTATACCAATCCCGAAACTGTTTTTTCTACCGATGGAACTTGGCAAAATGGGGTTTTAAGTGGCACAGCCCAACTCAGTCCAGCCCGTTTTATTGGTGTAGCCGCCCGTGAAGCCGAACGAACCCGTCAACTCGAGCAATTAAACCAAGAACTCGCCCAACTTGGCAGGCAACTTGAGATAGCCAAAAGCACTGGACAAACAGCCCAAACCGACCTCGGTATTTTTGATGGGGCTTGGCAAGCCCTGCGTGATGCTCGAGCCGAACGCAAAAGCCGATTGGCTGCCCAGCAACAGCGCGACACCAGTGCCAACCGCTTTGACGACCGTACCCACGAACAGGTGCAAGCCCTTGATGCTTTAGCGGCTGCCCAAAAAGCGGCTGGAGCAGCCACCCAAGCCCTAGAATTGGTCTTATCGCCCTTAGACTTGCCACTTGAACGTAGTGCTTTTACCGCCGCCCAAGCCCAGTTAAACGCCGCCCTTGCGACCCACGCGGCTTATGACAATCATTTGCAACAAATAGAGCGTTTAGAAGCCGAAACCATGCGCTTAAAAGAAGCCCTTTTCGAGCGCCAGAACGAAATTACTGAGCTTGATGGTAAACGCCTAGAATTAGAAGCCAGACGCGACCAATTAACCGAACGAGTCCAAGAAATGCGGGCGCAACTCGAGAATCCAGACATCAAGGCATGGCGGGAGCGCTTAAATAAAGTCCGCACCCGATTGGGCGAACTGCGCGGTTCACTGCGCGATATAAGCCGCGCCACAGCCCGAAGCCAAGGTGAACTCGATGTCGCAAAACAGCGCTTACCCCAAGTTCAAAGCCAATCCGAAATGGCTAAAGACCACTTGCAGCACACCAAGCAGCAACTCGAGACGACCAAAGCCATTCATCCACGTATGACCGTTAGTTCAAGTCACGAATCACTCGAGCAATTAGAACGCACCGCTCAGCGCTTAGAAAACGCTTTAGATAAAATTTTCTACGCCCAAAAACCAGCCCTCGAGACCCCAGAAACTTTTTTGCCTGTGCTGGACTTGCATCAACCACGCTTTACTTTAGATGGTCAAACCGTCAGTGCTGATAACTTAAGCACCCACTTAATTCAAGAACTCGAGGAGGCACAGCGTTTACTGACCGAAGAAGAAGCACGGGTGTTTCATAATGAATTGGTCTTTGCTTTGTCCGAAAAGCTCGATGAACGCTTGCGTGAAGCCCGTGTCTTTGTCAAAAGTATCAGGGCTACCTTGTCCGAGCTTCGTTTTCATGACGAACAACTTGACCTTGAACTGCACCGCACCACGACTGGCGGACTGGCTGATTTTATAGACGGAAAAATTGCCCCAGCTTTCCAGCCTGATACTTGGCTCGAGCAAGTTGGAATTACAGTCCGCGAACTGATTGCCCGTTTACGCAACCAACAAAACCCTGAAATTAGTTTTCCCCAAGCCTTAGAAGCCGCCCTTGATTACCGCGAATGGTACGGTTTTACTTTTTACAGTATCGTCGCAGACCGCCGCGTCGAAATCACCGACCGAAAATTTCAAAGCCGTTCTGGAGGCGAACGAAGTGCTGTGCTGTATACCTTTATGTTTGCGGCACTTGGCGCTCGATTTGCTGCCATGGGTATTACTGCCCCACGTTTAATTGGTTTAGACGAAGCCTTTGCGGGGATGGATCCACACAATATCGCGGCGCTTTACCAAATCATGGGTTCGCTCGATTTAAGTTTAATTGCCACCAGTCCATCAGATATTTACCTGTCGCGTTCACTTGATATTGCCAGCGCCTACCGATTATTTCGCGTCTCGAGTCTGAACGGAGATGGGGTCTCGAGTATTGCTAGGTTATGGAATGGCACTCGAGCCTTGGACATGGGGATGTGAACCAGTTCCCACATGGGGATGTGAACATTCTTTTTGAACTCGAGCAGCAAGGGTTGGGTCGTGTTTTGCATCTTGCCTTAGAACGATATAAACGCGATGAAACACTTGGGCGGGTCAGCCAAGCCCTCGAACCAGCCGATACAATTGCCCTTGAGCGCTTGCTTGGTAAAACAGTACGAACCCTAGATTTACGGGTTTTAGACACGGCACTGCAAAAAAGTAAGTACCGAATTTCACTGCTTGAAGTGCTGAAGATGCTTAATCAAGCGCCGATTATCAGTGCTAAAACGCTGCGTTTACAACTCGAGCAAGTGTTTTTGAATGCGCTGAATACCGTTGTAGACATCGAATGGAAGTATCTTCTCGAGAACGGCGATGCAGGTGCAGCCCGAATTAAACGAGCCATCAGAGAAAAACAAGCTCTCAACCTCGAAATTATCTCAAAGGCAGTCACCGCTTTGCGACAGCAACCTGAACGCTTACCTAGCCTTGCCACTCGAGTGGCTGGTCATGCCCACGCGCTTGACGCAAACACACTCGCGGGGCAAATACTGATTGAAGCCCTAAAAGACCTTCATCTCGAGCCTCCAGTCCGTGATGGTGTTTCCTCGAGTGTGCTGATTGCCAATATGTTCGGGTTTAGGTGCGTACATTTGCCTTGGCGCGAAGTGACCAGCTTAAAACTACAATCAAATATCATTCTGCTCGAGAACCCAGCCGTTTTTGAAGCCTTGCTTGATAATGGTGTGCAGTACCCAATGATATGCAGCCAAGGACAACCCAGTGCCGCTTGTATTGCCTTACTTGACCGTATCGAAGGTAAAATTTTCTTTGCTGCCGATTTTGACTTGGGTGGATTACGCATTGCTAAACGGATTGTAGGTCGTTACCCAACTCGGTTTGTCCCGTGGCAGTTTGATGTAGCCGCTTACCAAGAAGCTATTTCGCAAAGTGGCGGATTTTTCTTAACCACTAACCTCGAGCCATTCAGAATACTATTTCCTGAACTGACCAGCGCTATGCAGCTAACACAGCTTGGCGCTCACCAAGAAGCCATCCTAGACTTATTCTGCCAAACAATACCAAGATAAAACCAGACTTTTGAGAAACTATTTGGGGAGGAAAACCCAAACCAGATTTATACAGAATTTGCCTATGGCACAATCTATACCCGTGCTGTCTTAAGCCTAAACCAGAAGATTACTTGCTATTCTGAATAAAGGCGTACTCGAGCCGCATGACAATATCTTGAGGATAATTACCAAATTTCCTGCCAAATAAGTTAATTCCGCCAATGTGTCTTGCGTCGGGTTTGACCCCAATTCGTACCGCAATATGGTTATTGGCTTCAATTGCCAAAGCCTCCATGCCAATCTCTGACAGGCTTTCGCCGTCAATCATCGCACCCGTTTGGCTGATGCGCCAGCGTTTTAAGAACCCATGCGTAGACTGGTCTAGTTGCCACCAGTCGGGGGTTAGACGGGCTTTGACCCCGCCAAGGTCGCCGGGTGAAGTCCATGTGCCAATTTCTTGGTTGTTGATCCAAAGGGTGATGTCCGAGAGCCAAGTGGGGTCGTAATGTGGGGCTTCGG
>JANNEE010000254.1:0-2619 GCA_031388325.1 Deinococcales bacterium | reverse complement strand
CAGGAATTGCTACACCCAAATTAGTCCAAATAGACAGTGCTGTACGGCTGTCGAGCGCTGCTAAGGCTGTAAAGCCAAAAAAACGGCGGCGCGAGGAGGAAAATCGTGAAAGTCAGAGCAAGTGTTAAGAAAATGTGCGATAGCTGCAAAGTTGTTCGCCGACATGGGGTGGTTTTTGTTATCTGCAAAGACCCCAATCATAAGCAGAGGCAGGGTTAAGCATGGCGCGTATTAGTGGTGTGGATTTACCACGCGAAAAGCGTGTCGAAATTGCTTTAACTTACATTTTTGGTATCGGATTAACCCGCAGCCAAGAAGTGCTTAAGGCAACAGGTATCAGCCCAGATACAAGGGTTAAGGCTTTGACCGAAGCTGAACAAACCAAATTGCGTGATTTTGTCGAGAAAAACTTCAAAATCGAAGGCGATTTGCGTTCAGAAATTGGTCAGAATATTAAGCGACTGATGGACATTGGAAGCTACCGTGGCTTACGTCACCGTAAATCCTTACCTGTTCGTGGTCAACGCAGCAAAACCAACGCTCGTACCCGCAAAGGTCCTCGTAAGACTGTTGCTGGTAAGAAGAAAGCCGCGAGGAAGTAATCATGGCGAAACCTGCTAAAGGAAAGGCTCCAAAAGCCAAACGCCGCAATATACCAAGCGGCAAGGCGTACATTAACGCTTCGTACAACAACACCATTGTCACCATTGCCGATAGCGCTGGTAATCCTGTGGCTTGGTCAAGCGGCGGTACTATCGGTTATAAAGGCAGCAAAAAAGGCACACCTTACGCTGCCCAACTTGCCGCCGCCGATGCTGCTAAAAAAGCCCAAGGCATGGGCATGACCATTGTGGATGTGGTTGTGCGCGGTACTGGCTCGGGACGCGAACAAGCGATTCGTGCCATTCAAGCCAGTGGCTTGGATGTCCGTTCAATCATGGATGATACTCCGGTACCGCATAACGGTTGCCGTGCGCGTAAGAAGATGAGGTTGTAATGGCTCGTTATACAGGACCCGCAATTAAATTATGCCGCCGTGAAGGAGTCAATCTTTTTGATTCCGATAAGGTCGCAAAATACCTCGCTCGGCGTGAATACGCCCCCGGTCAACATGGTCAACGCCGCAAAGGTCGCCCAAGCGACTTTAGTGTCCGTTTGCGCGAAAAGCAAAAGCTGATTCGTATTTACGGCATGTCAGAAAAGCCATTTCGTAACTTGTTCGGCGAAGCCGCTAACCGCGTTGGTGTGACTGGTACAATTTTTATTCAACTGCTCGAGAGCCGGCTTGATAATGTTGTTTACCGTATGGGTATTGCCACCACCCGCCGTCAATCACGTCAATTTGTTGGACATGACCACATTAGGGTCAATGGTAAGCGCGTAACCATCCCAAGTTACCGTGTTAAACCAGGCGACAGCATCACGGTCAAGGAAGCCAGCAAAACCCTAACCTTCTTCAAGGAAAATGCTGAAGCCTCTAAGCGTCGTCGTACCCCAAATTGGGTCTCGTTTGATGCCGATAAACTCGAAGGCAAGTTTGATCGTTTGCCGGCTCGAGAAGATGTTGTGATTCCAGTCAACGAACAATTCGTGGTTGAGTATTACAGTAGATAAGCCTCTAGCTTCTCGTTTTTAGCTAACAACGAGAAGCTAGAAGCCAGTAGCTAATCCGCCCTCTCACAACCCAATGATTCTCGAGGTGCAAGCCCCGCGCACCTACTTTACACTGACAATGTTCCTCGAGAAATCACATGGAGGCACTGTGGAATTTAAACCCCGCCTCACCGCAAAAACCACCGACAACTACGGCGAATTCGTCCTCGAGCCACTGCAACGTGGTTATGGTGTGACCATTGGCAACCCTCTGCGCCGCATTTTGCTTTCGAGCATTCCCGGCACGGCTGTCACCAGTGTGTACATCGAGGATGTACTGCACGAGTTCAGTACCATCAATGGCGTGACTGAAGATGTCATCCATATTATTCTTAACTTAAAGCAATTGGTTGTAAAATTCCACTCAGGCGGACCAAAAACCATTTCGATTCGTGCCGAAGGTCCACGACAAATTTTTGCCAAGGACTTGGATGTGCCATCTGATGCTGAAATTGTTAATCCAGACCAGTATATTTGCACCCTTGGTAAAGGCGGCAAATTGGTCATGGAGATTCGTGTCGAAGAAGGCGTTGGTTATGTGCCATCAGAACGCCACAATACCAAAGACCGCATCAACAGTATGCCCGTAGATGCTGTTTACACCCCAGTCTCGAGGGTGGCGTACCACGTTGAAGACACCCGAGTTGGACAACAAACCGACCTTGACCGCTTGATTTTGCGAATCTGGACAGATGGCAGCATCACCCCAGACCATGCCCTCGAGCAATCGGTGAATTTACTTCGCGCTCAACTTGATGTTTTTTCATCAGCCGAAAAACTTAGCGCTCCAATTGTTCCAGTGCGTCCAGTGATGGAAATTCCAAAGGCAGTGATTCAATCTGAATCGCCAGCCCCACGCGAAAAACTGATTACCAAAGTTGTGATTGAAGCTACAGGCAACGACAACGGCATGACCTTGGAGGGTTTAGGCTTGACCACCCGCACGCTTCACAGCCTGAAAGAAGA
>JANNEE010000245.1:0-3678 GCA_031388325.1 Deinococcales bacterium | reverse complement strand
ACCACCCACGGGCGATATTTATTTTTAACCGATGATTCAGGGGTTGGCAACACCCACAGCCAACCAAAAGTGCCTTGTTACATCACCACCCGTTTAGATAATTTACTGATTCGAGTGGTGAGCAGCGAACTAAGTGGTACTCGAGTTGAAGCCACAACCGAACAAATCATTCGCAGTGTCGGACAACAAAGTGCTGGGGTTTGCAATTAGATTCACCAAGTCAGACCAAAATGCTTTAAGACCATCCGCTCGAGCTTCCGCGCCAGATGGGTGTGTAGCTTGGCATTATCCGACATCGGACGCACCAAAATACTGTGCATCCCAGCATTATTTGCGCCAAGCACATCGGTAAAAAGCTGGTCGCCAAGCATTGCAATTTGGGCTGGCGGCAACCCAAGTTCAACAATAGCGGTTTGAAAAGCTGGCGCAAAAGGCTTACCCGCCGTTCCACCTGTACCAACGGCTTTAATCCCAAGGGCATCGGTATGAAAAGCAATCCGTGCAGGCAAGGCATTCGACACAAAACGCAAAGCAATCTGGGCTTGTTGTAAAGGCGCAAGCCAAACCCGTACCCGCTCAAGGTCTGATAGCGAACTCTCGAGTTTTCCATGCGGCACGATGGTGTTGTCAATATCTAAGAGTAATGCCTTTAAGCCTCGCTGCTCGAGAAAGGCTGGGGTGATTTCAAAAACAGAGTTGAGTAAATCCTTGGGTTTAAAGCGTTCAAGCACAGGTAAAAACTACCATGCTTGGTGAAGATGAAGGTTTCCATAGTTTTTCATATGGCTTCTCAGGCAAAACGCCTTACAATACGTCTTGATGCGTCGTTGGTTTGCGTTTTTTGCTGGGATAATTGTCTTGTTGGGGCTGGTGGTCTTTTTGGCTGCGGGTTCACAACCAGCCTTGCGTTTTGCCTTGGCGCAAGCCAAGGCGGCTGGCTTTGAAATAAATGCCAAGACGTTGCGTGGCAATTTGTTTTTGGGTGTCGAAGCGGTAGATGCAACCGTCAAAAGTGCCTTTATCAACGGCTCAGGGGCTTCGGTTAAAGCAAAGTACAACCTTCTAACATTATTACAAAAAAAAGAACTTCGGCTCGAGGCAGCGGTTTCTGGTGGGCGCTTAAGTTTTGACCCGGCTGGCTTGCCGCCAGTGCCAGAAGGCGGCGAACCACCACCAATTCATGTTTTCTTAGATTCCGCCAATTTGTCAGACACAGTTCTCGGGTTTGTTGGTAAGAACATTTTTGTGCCAGACGCAAAGGCTACACTGCTCAGTCAAAGTGTGTTGCCAAGTCAGAACGGCAAGACTCGGGGCAATGTACGGGTCAAGCTCGAGTCCAAAAACGGTGGCGGCTTTGCCACAGCCTTGTACGAATTTGGCAAGGATTTTGAGCCAAATCTGGTGATTGATACCGAACTCGATGCCTCAGTTGCCAATTACTGGTTAAAACCAATTCCTATGGATATTCAGGGTGGCAAGTTGCGTGGCACAGTGCGGATCACGGCAACCAGTGTATCAGCAGAGGCGGTTCTCGAGAATGGGGCGGTTGAAGTATTGCCTAATTTGGTGGCTTCTAACATTGCTGGACGGGCTTCATTTAATACAAACGGGTTGGTCAAAGCCAAATTAACAGGACAGGGTTTGGGCGGCAGTCTACAAGCTGATTTTGAACTGAGTACCAAACCCAAACAGGAATACTGGAAAATAAACGGTAAACTCCGTCCGCGTTTGGAGCAAATCATGAAAACCTTTGCCAATGGCACACCCGGCAAGGGCGCACTCGAGGTGACAGTCTCGGGTGGCGGGTGGCAGAAACTTAAACTTAACGGTTCGGTCAAAGGTTTAGAAACCCTTGAAGCGGCAGGTTTTCCTGTACAGAATTTACGTGGTACGTGGCAATTTACCGACCATCTCGAGGCGAGCGCGTCGGCAGTCACAAAAATTGGAACAGATAGCTTAAATGCGGTGGCAGACATCAAAAGTGTTGGCGAAAAAATTGTTATTACCCCAGAACTGACGGGGAATTTTTTGAACGCACCACTCGAGCTAGGTGGGATTATTCAGGTACTGGGCGAAAAAATTGACATTAACGCAGGTGGCGCAATTTTACGTGGTGATGTGGATGCCCAAATTAACTTACAAGGCGAAAAAATTTCTGGGACTGGCAAATTTGGGAGTGTACAGTTACCACTTCCTAAACCAGTCGTCTCGAGTGTGGACGGCACAGCCAAAATTTCTGGAACAGTAAATAATTTGTTGATTGCAGGTTTTTTGAATCCAGCCAGTCTCGAGATTCCCGCGATTGACTTAAATAACATTTCGGGAGCATACAAAGTGCGTTTTAATGGCAAGGTATTGACCGCCGAAGCCAATCTTGCCGATGGTGCAGTTGTGGCAAACGGGGCGATTATCAATACCGATGGTACACCCGCAAGGGGCAGTGTGTTTGTGCGCGGACTGCGTTTTGAACCCGGTGGTCAAGCCGATTACAACGCTCAGTATGTACTGAACGGCGCGGGAATTGCCTTGGCGGGGGTGGCTCGAGGCTACAACCTCAATTTTAGCGAGGTCAAACTCGATGACCTTTCTGGGGTGCTGAGCGTGGCTGTGGGACAAGAAATTCGTGGACGCTGGAACGCCAATAAATTACTGGCAACCTTCACTGATAAATCGCTCAATCTGCGCCCTCGAGACTGGCAGGTTCGGGCGGCTGGCGAAACTGCCTTTGTGGGCGGCGACATGACCCTGACCTATGACCAACTCAAAACCACGGGAAAACTGACTGGCAAAACGCGCTTTGGCACTATCACAGCACTTGGACAAGGCTCACAAATTGGTTTGTCGGGCAAGGCGGGTTTTAATGGGCTTCGGGCAGCGCTCAGTGGGGTTTTGCAACTCGAGCCGTTTAATTTGCGCTTGGTGGCAGTGCCACAAAATAAATCTCTTGGTGGTCAAATTCTGCTCGAGGCTGGTCGGGATGTTCGAGTCAGTGGCAACTTAGAAAGCAATGGGCAGGATTTACAAATTGGTTTTACAAAGACTGGTTTAAGTGCCAAGGGCAAACTTGATTTAAGTGCTTTAGCCCCAGTCTTTCCAGTTGGTACAAGGGTTTTACTAAAAGGCATTGCTGATATAAGTATCTCTGACTCGAGTGGTACTGGCTTGGTGCGTGGGGTGGTGGCTGGAATTCCGATTGAAGCCCAACTTCGCTCCAACAATCTACAAATTTCTACCGAGGCTCGGGTGACAGGTGGGCAATTTGCGGGGGCAACCGTGTCTGGGGCAGTTTTTCCCAGTGTCAATGCTCGAGTGAATTATGCGGGGTTGTCGGCTCGAGTGCGTGGTTCGTATGACAATCTTGGGATTGTGGGAAGTGGGACATTACCAGCCTCATTACTAGCGGGTACGGGGTTGTCTTTAGCCAGTAATCAATTTGCCCTGACTGGGCGTTACCAAAACGGTTTACTGACTGCCTCTGGGCGAGTTGGGGCGTTACAAATTCGCAATGCCAAACTCGAGAATGGGGTGCTAGGGGCAGATTTTAGTGGGGATTTAGCGGGGTCATACCAAGCAGAACCTTTGCGTTTACAAGGTCTGAACGGCACGATTGAACAGCGCGGCTCGAGACTAGAAGTTCGTGCCACTGCCCAAACTGCTTCGGGGGTATTCGGGGGGAGT
>JANNEE010000240.1:0-5831 GCA_031388325.1 Deinococcales bacterium | reverse complement strand
AACATTTGTGCCAGTTAAAGGCTTGGTGGATTTTTTCGCAGCCAACCACCATCTGCGGCTCGCAACCACACCTTCAGCGATCCCTGTCGAAACCAAGTACGCGCCCAGTGTTTACACTTGTCACTCGAGCCAATTCTCGAGGACAAGGCAGAGTATACGTTATCGTCATGGATTTGTCTTATGCCAAATGTACTAATGGGCGGTTTGGCTTTTAGTCCATTTGTATCAGGTTAAAGAAATTTGTAGTGCAGAACAATAAAAACCCAATGCTCACAATGTAATAGTCCATACCGCGCTCCAACCCTCACCCAACTCGCTTAGGCTCGTTACCCTCATCCCGCCAAAAAGCGCGGGAGAGGGTTGTTCGGTTTGGTTTGTTGTTCAAATTGAGGGCTAGAAACCTAAAAAACACAGTTTTTAGCACGTTTTTCAAGTTTAACAAAAGCTAAAACCCTGAATCCAAACCCTCCCCCAGCGAAGCGTGTTTTGGGGGAGGGTGACGAGCTTTAAGCGAGTCGGGAGAGGGGCTGACTGATTGTGATTCTGTGCGTACTGAAAGACTTTTCTCTTAACCTGATGCTTATGGGAAGAGTTTGTCCTTTCTCTGAACTGCGTAAGTCCTAAGACAGCCCAATACCTAAATCCGAATCACCTTCAGTAACTCATTTAGCTCGAGCTTAGGACTAAACACTGCCGAACCACCTAAACTGACCAGTGTGGTCGTGCAGCTTTTATTCAAATTCCCCGCCGCCTGTTGATTGGCGGCTCGAAAAAAAGTCCTACCGCCAACCATACTTGCGCCGTCAAAATTTGGATTTCTTGGAAAGACACACCAATACATGCCGTTTGCCCCAGCGAACTGAAAGGTTTTAGAGCTTTCATCGTCGGTAAAGGCATATGCTACACCGTTAAATGAACCTTGGCGGCTAATGCCTTCTGGGTCGCCGTCGCTGTCTAGGTTCTTAAACTCGACTGTCCACGGCTCGAGTCCTTGCACTGTAACCGTCCAAGTTTGATTTGGCTTGGGCGGGAAACTAGCAATCAGTCCGCCACCAGCTTTTGGTGGGTCAGATGGTGGAGCGATAGCCGAAGAGCCTTGTAAGGCTACACTGCACGTTTTATTCAGGCTTTTCCAGTCGTCGGCGTTTGGTGGGCTGTTCAGGGCTGCGCCTTCGGAGAGGGTGTTATTGTTAGCAGTAATTGGGTCTTCAAAAGTACAAGCAAAGGCTTCATTACGTTGCGATTCAACATGAAAATAAAACAGCCCGTCGTCTTCGTAGGCATAGGCAATAAACGGTTGACTCGTTCCGACTTGACTGGCTGCGCCTGTCGGGTCGCCGTCTTGATCTAACCGAGTTAAGTTAATTGTCCAAGCGGGTAGCCCTTCGATGGTCATTTGCCAAGTCTGTCCAGTTTTGGCTGGAAGTAACCCACCTGCCACAACAGGCACGACCAAGCCAGTGGCATCAATATCTGACGGTAGCGTTGGGCGACGACCCCCAGCCCAGACTGTATCGGCGACTTTTGCATCGAACAAAGAAAAAGCCAAATGAATCGGACGTAAATAATTTTGGAATTCGGTTAAGGTTTGACTGATTCGGCGGGAGATTCCACCCGTTGGCACACCTACCAGATTGCCTTGTTCGTCAAATGCCCCACCACCAGAATTTCCACTCGAGATTTTGCCATCGGTTTTAATCCAATTTGTGCCACTGTTGCGGTAATTCTCAGATGTCCAACCACTAAATACACCTGTGGTAAAAGTGATCGTGCGCCCACCAATGCCGGGGTAGCCAGCAATGGTTAAATGTTCACCCAGCACCATATCAAAAGGGTTTCCAACTGGCGAAGCCACGAATTTGCGGTCAGCTGCAATTGGATTGCCTTTTTCGTCTTCGGTAATTTTTAAGAGTGCCAAGTCCAATTTGGGGATGGTCATGGCGATTGTGGCGATGCCTTTTATGACTGGTTCTTTGCTTGGATTTTCGGTAAAACGAATCGCATGGCGTTTAATTTCTTTGTTGGTCTCGTCATTAAAAATCACATGGTAATTGGTCAGCAAATAACCACTGGTACTAATAATTGTTCCACTACCGCCTTGCTGCCCAAAACGAGGTGCGCCAGTGTCGTTGGCAAGTGCCAGCACTTCCACAACTGACTGCATAATCCGAGTTCTGGTTTCTTTGGGTAAACTTTGTGCCTCAGCAACCCCAACAAATGCCAAAGCAGTCACAAAACGAACGAGTAAGTGTTTCAAGGCAGTACCCTCCAATAGGTAGGGTCTCATCTTAACCGAGATTGTAAAGATTCAATGTGTGAATTCATGCCAAGCGGCTTGGTTAAATTTCCGTCTTAATCCCGAAATGTCGTTTGGGGTTTCTCGAGACGGACAAACACGGTTTGAAAGTAAAACATTGCACTGCTGGGTTTGCAAAGAAAACCAAATTCCGGTACCAGTAAATCCAGTATGCCCAAGCGTATTCGGTGGGGCGTTTTGACCACCGAGCCAATTCTCGTGGGCTATCAGCCAACCAAAAGCCCGAGCATCATGGGTTTCTTTTTCCACTGCTTGCTGCATTATCTCGAGCAGCCTAAAAGAAATAACCTGACCAGTCATTAGGGCATTCATGTATTTACAGACCTCGAGCAGATTGCTAAATAATCCAGCATGTCCAGATACACCCCCCAGAGCCACGGTGTTTTCATCGTGAACCCGCCCAATAATTAGTTTTCCATTCGGGTCTAGTTCAGTGGCGGCACAAAGTCTCGAGTCGGGTGTGTAGGTTAAATTGATACCATGAGGTGAAAATAATTCTCGAGTTGCCACAGCATCTAGCCTGTCCTCATATATCTTCTCGAGCAGATAAGTCAGTACCAAAAAACCTTGGTCTGAGTAAACAATCCCGCTTTTTGGTCGTGGCATTTCTAAGGCTTTTAAGAGTGAGGCTTCCCTTGGTAACTTCCAAGTTCGTAACGGAGATAACGCCTCGAGTCCAGCCGTGTGTGAAACCAATTGCAGCACTGTGGCGGTCTCGAGTGGCAAGCCGCGAATCTCTGGTAGTGCTTCGAGCAACGGCGCATTTGGGTCGATTTTTCCAGCCCCAATCAGTTTAAGTAAAAGCGGGACTGTCACTAAAACCTTGGTTAAACTGGCTAAGTCAAAAATGGTTTCTAAATTGGTCGCGGGTGCGTCTTCGGTGTGCCATAAGTTACCAGTACAATCTAGTTCAAGCCTGTCTACCTGTCCAAACGCCCAAGCCACGGCTGGAATCTGGTGGGTCTCGAGGTGCTGCAAAATCACTTGGTTTGGGTTCACTTTAGAAGTCTAACTGTTTTTACTTGAAATTTATTAGCATAGGTGCTAATTTATACAGAGCCAATGCCTCCTAGAATTAGAGAAATTAAGCAACTCGCAGCAAAATTGGGATGGTACAGACTTCGGGCTGGAAAAGGGGATCATGATGTTTGGACAGATGGTCAGAAAATTATTTCATTTGATGGCTCAAATGGACAAGAAATTCCTCGAGGGACGTTGAAAACGTATTTGACCCAGTTAGGGGCAAAACTTGAAGTCGAAGGTAAGGGTAAGAAAAGAGGTTAAAAATGATGTACACAGCTATAATTGGACAAGTTAAACGCAATTGGTTTGGGTACTTTCCAGACTTTACTGGTGTCTTTTTGATTACCGCAACAACCCGAGCCGCATTACTGAAAAAACTCGAGTACAATTTGAGTGAATACTTACCGTTGCATCGTGGACAACTGCCTAAAGCGCAAATAAAGAGCATTGCTGATGTTGCGGCTGATGAACTCGAAGGGTTGCGTGACCCAGAAGCGATACAAGTTAATGCTACCCAAGTCAATCCAATTAGTCTGGAAATCGGGCGTTTAATAGACTCGAGTCCCCTGAGTGCGGCTGAAATAGCCTTAAAATTGGGTACAACCACATCGGCACTTTCGAGAATGCGAAATCCAAAGTATGCACGGCATAATCTCGAAACGGTAAGGCGTTTTGCCGAAGCGGTTGGGGTTCGGATGACCATGCGGTTTGAGTAAAAAAATTGTTAAACTATCCCTATGAAACTGATTCGGTTTGAATTTGAAAACGTGATTCACTGGGGAATTCTCGAGGATAGATTGGTACGGGTGGTGACTTTGCCGAATCTCGAGGAAACGGGTGTTGTCCATGAAACGGCTTACCTGAATATCCTCGTCCCAGCCGCGCCAAGTAAAATCGTTTGTGTTGGCAAGAATTACGCGGCTCATGCCGCCGAAATGGGTGGTGAAGTGCCGCCAGAACCGGGTTTATTCTTAAAAGGACCAAACACCTTGGCACTGCACAAAAGCACGATTGCCTACCCAGCTTGGACAGAGAATTTTCATTTTGAAGGTGAACTTGGTTTAGTCATCAAATCCCGAGCCAGTAAAGTCTCTGAACACGATGCACTCTCGCATGTGCTTGGCTATACCTGCGCCATTGATTTAACGGCTCGGGACAAACAAAAATCGGATTTACAATGGTTTAGGGCTAAAGGGGCAGATAATTTCTTGCCATTTGGTCCGCATTTAGAAACCGACTTAGACCCAAGCCAGTCTCGAGTCACCACCCGCATCAATGGTGAAATTCGTCAGGACAGTGCCACCAGCAATATGATTTACAGTGTGCCTTTTGTGATTAGTTATGTTTCGCAGTTTATGACTTTAGAAGCGGGCGATGTGATTATCACGGGAACACCCGAAGGTGTTGGCGCATTGAACTCTGGCGATCACATTGAATTAACCGTAGCTGGAATTGGTGTTCTCAAAACGTACATTGGCGATAAAGCATGAAGATACATACCATTGACCTCGAGTTGATGGGTTCAACTGGCACAGTTGCGGCGCATTTTATTCCGTCTGAGGCTGGGCATTTAATAGTGGATTGTGGTCCTGAAAGCACGTTGCCCAAACTCAAAGCTGGAATTGCGGCACTTGGGTATGAGTTTACTGATGTCAAGCACTTGCTGCTGACCCATATTCATCTTGACCATGCTGGCGCGGCGGGTACGCTGGCTCGAGAATTACCGAATTTACAAGTCTATGTGCATCAGCACGGGGCAAGTCACTTAAAACGCCCTGAGCGACTGCTCGAGAGTGCAACACGGATATACGGCGCGATGATGCAACCACTCTGGGGGAAATTTGAAGCTGTCCTAGAAAACCAATTGGTGGTTCTCGAGGGCGTAGAAACCCTGAATATCTCGAACCTCAAGGTGCAAGCCATCTATACCCCCGGTCATGCGATTCATCATCTTGCTTATGCTGTTGGAGACGATCTTTTTTGTGGAGATGTCGGTGGGGTACGACTTCAAGCAGCAGACCATGTGATTGCCCCAACCCCGCCGCCAGACATAGATTTTGCAGCTTGGCATCAAAGTCTGGCGAAACTCAGGGCGCTTGCGCCAAAGCGCTTATTCCTAACCCATTTTGGCAAATTTAGCGACACCGAACATCACTTTGCAAAACTCGAGCATAGCTTGATTCATCTCGAGCAGATGTCAAAAACGATTGTTGAAGCTGGTGGCACTGCCGAACAGATTGCCGAAGGCATCAAGGAGTACGCCCAAGCTCAGATTCAGGACAAAAACCTCGAGACCAAATATGAACTGTCCACACCATACCTGATGGCAGCCAATGGTTTAATGCGCTATTGGACAAAGCGGCTTTGAGCTTTGAGGAAAGCAGTTCTATAGCGTTACTCTCAAATCAAGAAATGCTTCTAGCTTCCACGTCCGACACTGGTTTTATCACTTGGTTTCTCGAGGGCAGTGCCACTAGCATTCATTTCGCTG
>JANNEE010000197.1:0-1930 GCA_031388325.1 Deinococcales bacterium | reverse complement strand
TCTTGGGCTATGAGGAAAACCATTAAAGCCCAAGACTTACTTAATCGGTAACGGACCTTCGCGCAGACCACGCAACCACAACTCGGTGTTCTGACTCGAGTTTTCCCAAATCAGCAGCACCGCCATTGCCCCATAAATCGGTAAATGCCCGACCAGTTCATTCCAATCAAAAATGGTCAGGGTTAAATTTAAGGGAATCCAGGCAATCACAATGATTTCACGGGTAAAGACATTGGCGACCAAACACAAGCCCACCAACAATTCGACACTGCCAGCAAAACGCAAAAAAAGTTCGTTGGGAATCGGCAAACCAAGGGCTGCTGTAAAATTTAAGGGTTGCTGCTCGAGAAAAGAAAGCGCCAGCATTGGATTACCCAGTTTTTCGCTAAAGGCGGCGGCAATTAAACCCAGTCCGACCCCAATTCTTAGGGCGGTCACAGCATGGCGCATCAGGTTTGGGGTGGGTTCAAAACGGGTTAAAATAAGGCGGTCAATGGCAATCGGACCACGCCCAGCCAAATAGAAAAAGACCGCAAAACCAAGCACATGGGCGTTATCGAGGCTTGCCTCGAGTCCGACAAAGGCAATCCCGACCAGCCACAACCAAGCCAGTACCACGGCTGCGGCTCGAGTAAAGCCACCATAGAAAAGCGCCAACGCCACACTCGCTTGCAGCAAACCAATAAAATACGCCCAAGCGCCCGGTAGTTTTAGAGCAGGGGCAAATAAATTCCCCTGCACACTTGCCACAAAAAGCGGTACGGCAAAATGCACTGCCAGAATGGCTGGAATTAAGCCGTACAATGCCATGCGCCGCTCAATAATCGCTCCAAACCAGGCAAGGTTAGGGATAAAACCGACTCCACCTCGAGCCTGTTGCCAAAACCACAAACCAAGCACCGTAAGACCAACCGCCACAATAAAAACCAGGCTGGGCATCGAAAAAACCGCCAGCCAATCAAAAGGAGGCGATTCTCCTTGATGAAACCATTTGACATGTGCTTCGGCATTGTTTGAGAGTAAGAATGCCGGCAACCAAAAAAGTAACCTTAGCATGAGAAAATCCTAACAAGCATTGGGCTGTCATGTGTCCCAAAAAGAAGTAATTTATTCTTAGCAATGCCAGAAGAACTTTTGTTTAGAATACAGACCATGCAACTCGAGACTTACTTACAACGGATTGAGTACCACGGCGCACGAGAACCCACTCTGGCGGTACTCAATGCCCTCCAAGAAGCGCACTTAAACACCATCCCCTATGAAAATTTAGACATTCATCTTGGACGCAAACTGCCACTAGGATTAGCCCAAACCTACCAAAAAATTGTTTTCGAGCAACGCGGCGGTTGGTGCTTTGAAATGAACACGCTTTTTTCTTGGGCGCTGCAAGAAATGGGATTTGAGGTACAGTCTTTATCAAGTGGTGTACTGCGCCCCAACGGACAAACACCAGATGGCGACCACATGATTTTACTGGTCAAACTCGAGCAAGGCACATACTTAGCCGATGTTGGCTTTGGTGATGGGGCAATTGAAGCTCTGTCATTACAAGAAGGCAGATACCAAACAGGTTTTCTCGAGTACCGCATGGATTATTCACACCCGCACTGGACAATGCACAACCCGCCACAAAGTAACACGGCAGGTTTTGTTTTTAGCCTCGAGCCAAGGACTTTAGATTATTTTTCTGAACGCTGCACCGACTTACAAACCAATCCAGAAAGTGGTTTTGTTCGCACTACCGTCTGTCAGCGCATGACTCGAGAAGCCTTGTACACACTGCGTGGGGCGGTGCTTACAACGCTGAATAAAACAGGCAAAACCGAACGCACCTTAGAAGGTCTAGCTGACTACAACGATGTACTGCTCCAAGTTTTTAAGCTCGAGTTACCGCAAAGCCCAGCACTCTGGGAGAAAATTTGGCGGCGAC
>JANNEE010000115.1:0-2003 GCA_031388325.1 Deinococcales bacterium | reverse complement strand
AGGGCAGCAAAATTCATAAAGACCTCTGTAAAATTTGTTGGGCAGCCTCGCGCCCTTGGCGAATACAATCTGGCACGCCAAGCCCACGGTACGAAGCCCCAGCCAAATACACGCCTTCTGGGAGAAGCGCTTCGGCTTTTGCGACACGCTCTAAATGCCCAACTTCAAGCACAGGAAAATCTGACCAACGAAACACTTGATGGGCAAGCGGTATAGCCTCGAGTTGCAGAATTTCACGCAGTTCGCGTCTAATCACCTCGAGCAAAGCCGTATCGGACTCAGGTAATTTATCGGCATCAAAAAATACCCGCAGTAAGCCAATTCCCTTTGGAACTCGAGAAGGCATTTTGTGACTGGTGAACAGCACGGCGCTAATGGCTCGGTTTTCGCTTCTAGGAATCATAATGCCGCGATACGCCCGTAAAGGCTCGAGTGCAAAGGCTGGATAAGCCAGTGCCACCGTGCCAAGTTCTGTGTGACGCAAAGCAGAGAGGGCAAGACTGACTTCACCCTCGAGCAACCGCGCCGCGCTTGGAGCGGGACACGCCAGAATAATGGAGTCGGCGGGCAGCACCTCGCCCGACTCGAGTATCACCTGATTGGCTTCGACTTTTGCTATTTGTGTGTTGATGCGAATGTCTGTTCCTAAAGCACGCAATTTAGTCTCGAGGGCTTGTACCAAAGCCTGCATACCGTTTTGTAAAGACACTGCACTGGGTTGCTTTTTACCGCGTTTACGTTTGAGCATTCCACGCAGCAAACTGCCGTGTTCTTGCTCGAGTTGATGCAGTAGCCCAAAACTGGCTTGTAAACTCATTTCTTTGGGATTGGTATTGTAAATCCCCGCCATGACCGTGCCAAAAATAGTGGCGGCTTCTTGCCCAATTCGGCGGGTCAAAAAAGCATCTAAGCTCTCGTCGGTGCTATGGGTAGTGCCTCGAGTCCAAGGTTCTTGTAAGGCTCGCAATTTACCTGCACCAGACAGTAATTTTGAAGCAAAAAAAGTCAGTGGATTGGTCGGGACTTGCAGAATTTCTTGGTCACGCAATAAAAACACACCTTTGGTTTCTGTGCTTTCTAGCATATCGAGATCAAGTTCTTGCACCAGATTATAGGCTTCGGGTTTACGGGTAATAAAACTTTCCGCTCCACCATCCACGATTGCCCTTCCAAGCGGAGTCTCGAGGTGTGCCGTGCAGAGTTTTCCTCCTAATCTGTTACTCTGCTCGAGTAAAATCACTTCGGCTTTTCCAGCCAATTCTAGGGCTGCTGATAATCCTGTAATCCCACCGCCAACAATCACCACTTTCACTCGTACAGCTTGGCAAATTTGTAAGGCTCGAGTGTCACTAGAATGTCTTAAGGACTTCTCCAGAAATAACTTCTTGCCCCTCTTGACCATATACGCGCACCTTGTAAGTTAATAATAGGGGTCAGTACAACAGATCTATTCGCACCCTGATCTTCGAGATCGTCCCGAAGCGAGATCGTTGTACTGCACACCGCTTCAAACGTGTCCGAACGGCTGCCTGAACCTCGAGTTCGATTCGCAAGGAAGGACGATATTGAAGCTGCTCCAAGGAGGTCTTATGCAAGGTGAAGTATTCGTTGGAATTGACGTGTGTAAGCCACGACTGGATGTTGTGATTCTACCAACAGCTGAGGTTCTAACCTTTGAAAATACACCCAAAGGTATCAAGCAATTCGTCAAGTACATCAAGAAACAACAACCAACACTAATTACTTGCGAGTCAACAGGAGGACTCGAGCAACCCGTATTTTTAGCGTGCAGCGAAGCAAACTTACTAATTGCAGTGGTCAATCCAAGGCAAGTACGAGATTTTGCGAAAGCAATGGGGAAACTAGGCTGTGTTGACATTTTAACGTAACCATATCAACATGCAAGCAAATTGAACAAACGCCATGAAATTTCGACCCAACTGATCAAACCGCGAAAATACCCGCCTAAACTGCTTTAACTTGTTAAAAAAACACTCCACCAG
>JANNEE010000104.1:0-3103 GCA_031388325.1 Deinococcales bacterium | reverse complement strand
AATGCCAGAAAACCCGAGCCTCCCAAAGCGCAAACTCAAGCCAAAAAAGAAGGTGATGCGTAAATGGATATTGCAGTCATCATGGTCGTACTGGTCACAACCATCCGCAGTACCACACCGCTTTTGTTTGCTGCTCTAGGTGGCATGTACTCAGAACGGGCGGGCATAGTCAACATTGCGCTCGAGGGCATCATGCTATTTGGGGCTTTAACTGCCGCAATTGTGGCGCAGCAACTCGAGGTTGCGGTACTGGCATCAAACCCTGATGCGGTGCTGTGGTGGACTCCTTGGGTTGGGGTGTTTGGGGCAATGGTTGTTGGGGCGTTTATTGCCTGGATTCATGCCGTGGTCAGCATTAAGTACAAAGCCGACCAAGTGATTAGTGGCACAGCCATTAACTTACTTGCCTTGGGTGGTCCAGCCGTGGTGTTGCAATTTTTTTACAACAACACCTCGGATTCCGAAAAAGTTCGCAACACTTTACCCGTTTGGGGTATCGAAGGTTTTGCTTTTTCACCCCTCACTTTTATTTCGTTTCTGCTCGTGCCAATTACGGCTTATGTGATTTTTCGTACTCCCTTTGGGCTGCGTTTACGAGCGGTTGGCGAAGCCCCACAAGCCGCCGCCAGTGTCGGTGTGAATGTTTTTAGAACTCGGTATGCGGCTGTGATTATCTCGGGAATTCTGGCGGCTTTGGCTGGGGCATTTTTAAGCATCGGCAACTTAGATGGCTTTAACCGAGGCATGAGCGCTGGACAAGGTTTTATTGCTCTTGCCGCCCTGATTTTTGGGCGTTATCAACCTTGGCAAGTCATGGGCGCATGTTTGTTGTTTGGCTTTTTTCGCGCGCTTGCGATTCGTTTAGGCGGCGACAACATTCTGCCAAGTGCGATTGTAGACAACTTGCCGTTTATCATCACGATGTTTGTACTGGCTGGTTTTATTGGCAAGTCTCGAGCGCCAAAAGCAATTGGCAAACCGTATCCATAAGCCATTGGTAAACTCTACCCATCATGTTTTTCTTTGCCCACACCCTAGAAACTCGTTTCCGTGACATAGACGCACTGGGACATGTCAACAATGCGGTCTATTTGACATACTTAGAGCAAACCAGAGCTAAATACCTCGAGACGCTGGGTTTACGAGGCTCACACCCAACCACTTTACTGGTCGGCAATGAAATTGATTATTTGCGCCCAGTCTTACTGCACGACACCCTCGAGATTAAAATGCGTTGCCTGAGCATCGGACGTAAAAGCCTAAAGTTTGAGTACCACGTTTTTGCCAACCTTGAACTTGCGGCTCGAGCCATCAGCACCCATGTCTGGTTTGATTTTGAGACTAAGCAAAGTGTGCTTGTACCGCCCGAAGCTGTTTTTAGACTTGAAGCACTCGAGCAGAAGAAATTAACAACTCAAAGCTCATAGCTCAGGACTCAAAACTTACTGTGGTAACTCTGGACTCTCGAGTAAATTGGCTGGGGCGTTGACAGGGGCGCTGAGACTTTCTAAGAATGCCACCAATTGTTGCTGCTCGAGTTGGCTCAGGTTTAATGGTTTAAGCTGGCTTGTACCGACCACGGCTTTTGGGGCAGTGTTGTAATGACGTACCACGTCTGCCAAGGTGTAGAACTGTCCCGCGTGCATGTACGGGTAGTGATTGGCGACGTTGCGTAAACTTGGGGTTTTGAATGCGCCATCTGGGGCTTGGGCGGCGTTGGTGTTACCACTGATTAAACCGCAATTGCTGCTCGAGTCTGAGTACGGCGACCAACAACCAAATTCGCTTTGGATTAAAGCACGAACAGCGCGTTGTCTGCCTTCATCGGCTTGGAGTTTTTCCGGGGTTGGAACACCAACATTATGAAATCTATCATCGGTAAATCGCGCCCCAGAATGACAAGCGATGCAGTTGGCTTTGCCAATAAAGAGTTTTAAGCCAGCGATTTCGTTGTTGTTTAAGGTTGCAACGGGGTTGGTTCGCCTTATGCTGTTAATGTATTGGTCAACTCGAGTCGTGCCGGGTTTCAGTTTGGTTTCATAGGCTGCTATGGCTTTACCGATGTTCACAAAGACGCGGTTGATTACGTCTCGTTCGGCATAACTGAGTTTTTCCCATGCTTGGCGTTCGGCTGTATTGCCAGTTGGACCTGCCTTTTTAGGAAGTTTAGCCCAAGTTGCCTCGGGCGGTAGTTTCCCAAACACAGCTTCGTAGTCTTTAGCGTATAAACGCCTGACCAGCGTGGCGTATTGCGCCCTTGTACCAGCGTGTTCGATAGGATTCTCGAGCGGACCCAAGGCTTGCGCCCAGAGCGAATCGGCACGACCATCCCAAAATAACCATTGGCTATAGGCTGCACCAACCACCGATAAGGCTTTGCGTGTGCCAACGCCGCGCCCTTCGGACAATGCCAAGTTATCCACATAGTTGCTTGATGGCATATGGCAAGTGGCGCAAGAAATGCCTTCGTCACCAGACAAACGCGGGTCATAAAAGAGTTTTTGTCCGAGCAGAACAGCTTTCGGGTTTTGTTGGTATTTGTTGCTTGGGTCAAGTGGTGTTTCGGGCAAACGAGATAAACTTAAGGTCTCGAGCAGCACGATTTCTGAGCGTTGCCAAGTGCTTTGGAGCGCCAATGCCATGCCCGAAAACAAAATCATCGAGCTTAATCCGCGTTTGAAAGACATACAATAAATCTACTCCAATTGGGTGCAGCTTGAAACCATCCCTAGAGTTAGGCTCGGTATTGCTTAAAGATTTGCTAAAACATGGCTTGAGATTTGGTTAAAACCATTCCAAAGTTGGGTGACTCGAGCTTAAAAAGGCATTAGGCTTTTGGTGATGAAAAAAATATCTTTAATTTTACTGGCTGCCCTGTGCGGTACTTCCGCCCTGGCACAAAACAATCCAGCTTTTGAGGTGCGCCAAGTTGCCCTGCCTTTGGTCTCGGTCGGCAACGAGGTCAGCGCTGGCTTTGGTCTCGAGGATTACCGCTTGGTGGTGTCTGGCGCGAGTTTGGTTCGTACTGTGGTGGAGATTTTTAGCCCCGAAACCAATAAAGCTGACCTGACCACCAATCGCAATACCGCCGCCTATTTTGGTG
>JANNEE010000089.1:0-2208 GCA_031388325.1 Deinococcales bacterium | reverse complement strand
ACTTGGGTTTGGCACGAGAACAAGTTTGGGAGGCTTATGTCTCCTTAAAGAAACGTGATTTGGTGGAAAATCTGAATTAACGTTAGAATTATCCATGTCTAAAAAACTACTGGTTTTGCTGGTCTTAGCGCTTGGTGTTGCCGTGGCGCAATTGGCTGGTTCTCGAGCGCCAAGTTCACGTTCAGATAGTTGGTACGCAAATAGTGTTTTTTACCAAGTTTTTGTGCGTTCCTTCAAAGATTCCAATGGCGACGGCAAAGGCGACTTAGCTGGGCTGACTTCAAAACTGGATTATTTGCAGGGCTTGGGCATCAATGCGCTGTGGCTCAATCCGATTCACCCGAGTCCAAGTTATCATGGGTACGACATCACCGATTATAAGGGAATCAACCCAGATTTTGGGACACTAGAAGATTTCAAAACCTTATTAACCGCAGCCAAGGCGCGTGGTATTCGGATTATTCTCGATTACGTGCCGAACCACACAGCACGTTCGCATCCTTGGTTTTTGAATGCGCTTAAAGGCGGCGACAAAAAAACTTGGTACAATTGGCGTGAACAAAATCCGGGTTGGAAGCAACCGTGGGTGAATGGCGGGGCAGCATGGCATCCGGTTGTCACGGGCGGCTCGAGTGGTAGCAAAGTGATTTTTGCAGGGAGTTTTCAAGTCGTCTTAGGTGCTTCTGCCTGGAATCCCAACGGGGCAGAGTCTCGAGCAGTCGAAACCCAAGCTGGGGTCTTTGAATTGGTGGTGCGGCTTCCCAAGGGTCTATACGAATACAAGGTTGCTTTGGGTGGCACGTGGACAGAAAATTACGGGGCGGGTGGTGTGGCAGATGGGGCAAACATTCGGCTCGAGGTGGTCACTGACAGTATTGTTAAATTTATTTTTAATCGCAACTCCAAAGAAATTTTAGACAGCCTTAACCATCCGTCTCGAGTGACTGCGCCTAGCGAATTGCCAGCCGCAACCCAATTTGAAGATACTGCACCAGCCAAAACCGAGTATTATTATGGGGTTTTTTGGGATGGAATGCCAGACCTCAATTGGCGCAATGCCGATGTCCGTGAGGCGATGTTTGATGCCGCTCGTTACTGGCTCGAGCTTGGGGTGGATGGCTTTCGGGTAGATGCACCACGCTATTTATTTGAGGAGTTTGATGGAAACAGTCCGGACACTGAAAGCGACCAAGATTGGCAAAGCGATTTCACCCAGTTTGTCAAAAGTGTCAAACCCGATGCTACCGTAGTTTCTGAAATTTGGACAAGTACCGAAACTGTCGCAAAATACTTTCAAAATGGAACTGGTCAGGAGATGGGTTTTAATTTTGACTTAAGCAAAGCCATTCGTGAAACTGCCAACCGAGCCAACCCCGAAGCGGTACAGCAAGTGCTGTCTCGAGTCGCAAAGTCGTACCCAGCCAGTGCCGTGGATGCCATTTTTACCAGCAACCATGACTTAGAGCGGATGAAGTTTTTTAACGCTGGACGTTACCGCAGTGCTGCGACCTTACTTTTAACCCTGCCCGGAACGCCATTTATTTATTACGGCGAAGAAATTGGTTTGCCCAATGCCGCCTCGACCACGGATGAAGCCAAACGCACCCCGATGCGCTGGAGCAACGCGGCTTACGGCGGTTTCTCGAGCGTTCAGCCTTGGCAGTTATTCAGCAGCGTGGAAGAAAATATCAATGTCGCTTCGCAACAAAAATCAGGAACGCTTTGGAGCTTGTATAAGAATTTAATTCGGATTCGTCAAGCCAACCCTGCCCTGCGAATTGGTGGCTATGAACCACTTAGTACAGGTAATGATCGTGTATTTGGCTTTACAAGGGTCTTTGAGAAGCAAAAAATTGTGGTGCTGATTAACTTAGATTCCGACCCCCAAGCTGCTACCCTAAAGACCAAAAGCACACTGCTCGAGACTGGTGGAACGGTGCGGGAACTGACCTTAAATAAAACCTTGGCAACTCTTAAAAACGATTACCGAATCAATCTTGCGCCGTATGGGTTTGTGCTGCTCGAGGTCAAATAGAATCTTTTTCCTAGAATGCTTTACAATGCAGTGCGGAGGTTTCAATGAAAAAATTATGGATTGGTGGCTTAGGAATGGTGGCGTTGCTGGCAGGATTTGGTCAAGCGCAAAACAAAACCCTCCAATTTTTTAATTGGTCTGAGTATGTAGACCAAAAAGTGGTTAAGGCTTTT
>JANNEE010000085.1:0-2605 GCA_031388325.1 Deinococcales bacterium | reverse complement strand
GAGCATAGTTTAGAGGCTAACGGCTCGAGATGAGTATTTCGACAGGAATTCGATTAGGAATTATAGTCCGCGTGACTCGAGAGCAGCTTCTAGCTCGGCTTGGGCATTTGGGTCTGGGCTTTTTTTGCCTTGCAGCAAAGGAAAAATCTGCTCGAGTTGCGCCTGCGAGCCAAATTTTAGAACAGCAATACCAGCCCGTATTTGGGCAAAAGGCACTTGGGTTTTTAGGGCATTATCAAAAGATTGGGTCACAGCCATATCGCGTTCGGCAATGCGCCCCAGAAGGTCGTAAAGGTTAGCCAGTTTTCCCCAAGCTAAGGTTCGAGTGGTTGAATTGCCGTGTCTGGCATTGTGTTCGTATTGAACAACAGCTTCTTCAATTCGCCCCAAGCGCATTAGGCAAGCGGCTAAACCATTGCGTAAATACTCCGAGTTGCCAAATTCATCTAAGTTCAAGGCTTCTTCGGCAATCAGCACGGCTTCTTGGTTGCGGTCTGCGTTTTGTAATGCCCACATGATTTGAATACTGGCGTTGACTTGGGCATAGCGGGCTTGACTGCGTTTGGCAATATCAAGGGCTTCAAAATGAAGTGGTAAGGCTTGGAGTTCACGCCCTATATCGTCGTAAACCGCCGCTAGACTCGAGACGATAATCGCTAAATCACCACTTTCAGCCTGTTGACTTAAACGGCTTTTGGCTTTTTGCAGCATCTCAATACATTCGGGATAACGCTGCTGGGCTTCAAAAATATCAAAGGCGACTTCCTCGAGCGTGGCATCAGTGCGCTCAAATTGCTCGGACAAGACCAAGGCTTCTTCGATTTGTTGGGCGGCATCTGCCAAATCCCCAGAATCATAGGCTTGGCTGGCAAGCACACTTAAGGCATTGGCGCGGTTTTCTGGGGTGGTGCTTTGACTTAACACAATTTTAGCACAATGCTTGGCGGCGCTTGGGTCGTTGAGTTGATTGTGCAGTACCGCCAAGGTCGCCAGAATATCCAAGCGCTCTGGCTCGAGTTGGTTGGCTCGCTGTAAAATTTCTCTGGCTTCGTGCAGTAAACCAAGTTGGCGTTTTGCCATGCCTTCGGCGGTTAGTAACGGCAAGGCAGCTTTGGGCTGACTCGCCTTTAAGTAATGTTCGGCTTGTTGTAAACGTGGTAAATCCAGATTTGCCGCCGCTTGATGCCAGTAGCTTCGGCGGGTTTGCGATAAATTGGCATAAACACTCTGGCGCAGTAAATCATGCTCGAAGCGTCCTAGTGTTATGAATTTGGCTTGCTCGAGAATTTCTAAGGCATCGAGCATTTTGGCGGCACTAAAACCAGTCATCTGACACAGCAGACTTAAATCTAGCCCTTGACCCAACACACTGGCAGCCCCGAGAATAAGCTGTGTGGTTTTTGGTAGGCGCACAACTCGAGCCAGAATCACATCGGCGACCCGAGTTGGCACAGCCAGTTCGTGATAATCGGTGCTGATTTCATCCAAAGCACTGCGCCAATTATGGTTCTCGACCCGCAAGACACCTCGTTCAAATAAGGCTTTTAGCACCTCGAGTAGAAAAAAAGTGTTTCCTCCTGTGCGCTCCAGTAAAAACTGACTGAAAACCGGATGGTGTTCTGCTGTGCCAATTAGACTCGAGACAAGACGCTGCACACCCGTTAAATCAAGTGGTGGCAGGATAATTTTTTCGGCTCGCCAAGCGCTAAAATACTGCCCAAGTGTTTCAGAAATTTCGCTTGAACGAGCCGTGCCGTAAACCCGAACTCGTTCTCGAGCCACAAAAAAGGTCATAAATTCTAGGGTAGCCGAGTCTGCCCATTGCAAATCATCAAATAATAACGATGTACTTTCTTGTTCACAAAAACGTGCCAAGGCTTCGAGCAGACGGGTTTTGGCGTTGTTTGCATCGGTGCTTTGTACCAGACCCAACTCTGGCAGCAATCTGGCTAAATCCTCGCGGTACACGCCTAACGCCTCGGCTTTTTCGGGGGTGATGGTCTGCCTTAAATACCTTAGAAGCGGGGCGTAACTGATGCCTTCTAAACCCTCAAAGCATCCCAAGACCCGTGCTTCGGGCAGTACCTCGAGCGCAAAACGGCTCTTGCCGACTCCAGCTTCGCCGATAATCAAGACCACATTGGCTTGACTGGCACGCAATTTAGCGGCTTGTAGGTCGCGCCCAATTAACTTTGGAGGGCGCAGCACTGCCAATGGGACTGGCGCGGGAATCGGTTGTAGCTCGAGCGGTAGGGCGGCTAAAATCTGGGTGTGTAAGGCGAGTGTGGCAGTATTGGGGACTGCGTTTAATTCTTTTAAGACGATTTCAAAACGCCTAAAGGCACTTAGGGCAGCTTGGCGTTGTCCAGCCAAATACGCAGCTTTTAAGTAAGCATTTAAGACCATTTCATCAAATTCGTCGTTTTGCCATAATTGCAACAAAAATTTGCTGGCAGCCAAAAAATCTTGTTGCACCAGTAGATGACGACTTTGGGCAAACAGTGCTTCACGCCAAGCCCCAGCTAACTTATCGCGTTCTAAACTAAGCCACTCCTCGAGGGCTGGACTTGGGCTGCCAACCTGAAAAAGTAAAGGCTGCTGATAT
>JANNEE010000066.1:0-2207 GCA_031388325.1 Deinococcales bacterium | reverse complement strand
ACTTGGTAGAGCGCTCTCATCTCGAGCCGCATTCGGCGCATGACCCACGCGGTTGCGCCGTTACCACGAATATCCTCGGTGGCATTTAAGACTTCGCCTAAAAAACCATAATACTGGGCGGCTTTTTCGCGTTCTTCTTGCCAAGCCTTAGAAAATCTCGAGGTTAGGGTCAGAATAATTGTGCCTAAAACAGAATAACCCGTGAATGCCAAACCAAGCCGCCAATCTTGAACGGTTAAAGCAATCAGCACCCCAAGCAGCAGTAAAAAATTCCCACCAAGGCTAACCACAAAACTCGAGAAGAACCCCGATAAAGCGTTGACATCGCCATCTATACGTTCAATCATCTCGCCCGGTGGTCTGGACTTATGAAAACCCATGCCCAAATTGAGGGTGTGAGATGCTAAATCGGCACGCAGCGCATTGGTCGAACGCCAAGCCACCTCGTTAGAAACATAGGCTGCCAGCGCCCGAAAGCCACTCGAGACCAGCGCCGCCACAATAAAAAGTACCGCCAAAAGCGTTAAATTACTCGAGTCAGTGCTGTTCTGGGTGGCATCCACAAAACGCCGTGCAATCTGTGGATTGAGGACTTGTAAACCAATACCAAGCAACAAAAACAAGCTCATCCACGCCACTCGAGTCCCCTGCGGTATCAGATAACGCCGCAGTAAAACCCAGAATTCGGCAATTGGCAGCTTCATGTGGTGCAGTGTACGGTTTGCTCGAGACTGGCTGCCTCGGCGTTATGGCTTATTCTGGTGCAAACAACGATTCATTAGGAACAGCAAAAAGCTGTTCGACCCGCAAAGCCAATTTTCTACTTATGATTCGCTCACCACGTAAAATTCGACTCAGATGCCCTTGGTTTACCTCGAGTTTTAGGGCTAACTCTTGCTGGGTCAAATTTTGTGCATCAGCAAGCGCTCGTAGCAATTCAAAACCTGCAATTGGTTCTGTAGCTAGTTCGTCATGCAAGATTTCCCAATGGTGAATGTACTGAGCCGCTAAACGCCATAAACTCTGGTGTGGTTCGATTGAAATATCGTAATGACGCATTAAATCACGTATAAAAGAAAGCATCTCGAGGTACTGGTTTTCGGATTCAATTGGGTGTAATTGCGCCTGATACAAGGCTTCCCAGCTTTTAGTAATCGTCTCGAGTTGCATCATAGGGGTCTACCTTCCTTATTCCAAAGCGTGTATTCGATATGTGTAAAGACATACAGGATAAACAACACACGATACTCAAAATCTATACGTGTTACAACTCGGTATTTATTGCCACCGACATCGAAAATAAAAACCACGGTTTTGTCTTTAGCTCGAGCTATATCCACACTCCCAAAGGTGGTTTTAAGGTCTGCAAAATGGTTTGGGTCAACACTCCGAGCCAGTTTATTCCAGTCTCGCAAGGCACTCTCGGCTTCTGGGTAAATCGTCCAGAATTCACGCAATGAGCGCAGTGCAATAACATTCACAGCTACAAAATAGCATAGAAAGCATAATTTTACGACTGCCTCAGCTTTATGACGTAGGCAGTACGCCACACAATCTATTGCCATACCTTTTAACCCAGATTAAACTCGAGCCAAGATGAAACGTTTTTCAGGGGCAACTGATCGCTAAGCGCTTTTAGGAGAGCGCCCAATCATGGCTTATCAAATTTGGAAACGTGAACACCATAAACGCCTCAAGGCAAAACGCTGGATGCCAAGTCTCTACGGTTGGTATTTCAGAATGCGATACAGAGAACAACAGACTCAACGGCTGTCTAACTGGGAACAGGAAGACCAGTTCTATAAAAGGTCACAAGTCATCAAAAAACGTCAACTCAATAAAAGTGTGTACTTTGGTATTTGTAACTTCTCGAGAAGTTTTTTTCATCCAATCTGGCGGAAGGCAGGTAAGCAAATTTGTCAACTTCATTTACAAGGTCTTCATAACCAAGCGGATAACCTTGACCCACAACCAAAAAGACTAGGGATTCTTTGGTACATTGATTGAGGGTGTGATTTAGCGTTGCCCAGCAAGGTGTGGTTTAGCGTTGCCCAGCAAAGTGTGGTTCAGCGTTGCCCAGAAATCGCAAAACTCAGCCGCTCGGCAATGTTCTCGAGATGATCACCAATCCGTTGAGCGCTGCGTAAGACCCGCAAAGATGCCAAGCCCTGCTCGAGTGGCAGATTATGAAAACTCGAGATAACCCG
>JANNEE010000051.1:0-5415 GCA_031388325.1 Deinococcales bacterium | reverse complement strand
TTAACCTTTGCCCTTTACCTAATTTCTGGTTTGTGTGTCGGCTGCGTCGCGCAGGGCATCGCCAAAGAAATTAAATGCCAGTACCGACAGAATAATCATTCCGCCTGGAATCAGTAACCACGGGGTACGGGTCAGTACCCCAAATCCACCCTCGCGCACTTCGGCTAAGAGAATTCCCCAACTGGTCATCGGTTCTTTGACTCCCAAGCCAAGAAAACTCAGGGCGCTTTCCCCAAGGATATAACCCGGAATGGCAAGACTGGCAGTCACAATTAAATAACTGGTCAGGTTCGGCACAATATGGCGCAGAATAATCCGTAAGTCCGAAGCGCCAAGGGCTTTGGCGGCTTGGGTATAATCTACGCTTTTAGCACTTAAGACCAAACCACGCACCACCCTTGCTAAGCCAGCCCAACCGATAAAGGCAAGCACTGCTACAATCCCAAGGTAGACATAAGTGCTGGGCCAATTGGCTGGAATCACATACGATAATGCCAATAAAATTGGCAGGCGCGGAAAGCTCATCAGCACTTCGGTGATGCGCTGAATCAGCATGTCAATCCAACCGCCGTAATAGCCGCTAATCCCGCCCATCAGAATGCCAATGCTAAACGAAATTAAAATCCCGATAATTCCGACAGTCAAAGAAACTTGAGACCCCACCACCATTCTCGAGAATAAACAACGTCCAAGTTTATCTGTGCCAAGCGGGAAATAATTACCGTTTTCAATGCCAAATAAATGCAAATTGGTTTTGAAGCCCAGTAAATTGTACTCTTCGCCTCGAGCCAGTAATTTAACCGCTTGGGGATTGGTTTTATCCTCACTGTAATTTTTTTCAAAAGTCACAGGGTCCCTGGTCACTTTCATCGGATAAGTAAAGGGAAGCCGTAAATTTCCTTCATGGACAATATGAACCGGTTGAGGCGGCTGCAACGGAGATTCATAATGCTGCGTTTCAATCGCATAAGGAGCAAAAAAACCAGCAAATAAGGCAATAAAATACATCACTGCCAGAATCCAAAATCCGACCACACCAAGTCGGTTCTTCTTAAAGCGGCGCAAAGCCAGTTGCCAAAGACTAAACGAAACTTTTTCTTCTGGGGCTGCCCCACTCGAGACGGCGACGCTCATACATGTACCTCGAGAATGACAAAAGCGCTATTACCTTTTGCCTTTGCCTTGTTGCCCTTTGCCTTAGTCATAACGAATCCTTGGGTCAACCGCAGCCAAACCAATATCAGCCAGTAAATTCCCAATCATCAGCATAAATGCCGATAACAACAAAATACTCATCACCACATACTGGTCTTTTGCCAGTAAACTGCTGTACATAAAAGGTCCTAGGGTCGGAAGGTTCATCACCACTGCCCCAATCAGCGTACCACTGACCAATTCCGACAAACTAAAGCCAGCGCTCGAGACCAGTGGATTAAGGGCGTTTCGCACCGCATGACGATACGTCACAATCCGTTCGGCTAATCCCTTGCTGCGAGCCGTTCGCACATAATCTTGGTTTAAGACATCGAGTAAACTGGCTCGCATTTGACGTTGCAGACTGGCAATGTGATTCAAACCAAAGACCAAAATGGCGGGCCAAAGATGATTCAAATGATCCCAGAATTTTGCCCATGACCACGGCGCATCAATAAATTCGTTACTGAATAACCCGCCGACGTTTGTACCACCAAAACCCAGAATCAGACTAAATAACAGTAAGCCCAGTAAAAAATCTGGTACAGCCAAACCAATATAGCCAAAGAAACTGGCTACACTGTCCACCAGCCCGTTTTTACGCACGGCGGTAAAAATCCCTAATGGAATGGCAATCAGCCAGCTAAAAATCAGCGATAAACCCGCCACTTCGATTGTCCACCACAGGTACTCACCGATTAAACTGGTTACAGGGCGATTATTGACAAACGAATAGCCAAGGTCAAAACGGGTAATGATTCCCCAAAGCCAGTTAAAATACTGCACCATCACGGGTTGATCCAAACCATACTGAATTTTTAGACGCTCGACCGTTTCGGGTGAAAAACGCGGATCCTCGAGGTAGGTGTCTATAAAACTGGTGGGTTGCAACTGAATCACCCAAAAAGAAATAAAAGACACCACCAATAACGTCGGCAAAATACCCAAAGAGCGTTTTAATAAAAAAGTCAGCATGGTTTTCCTGTGGGCTGCATCATATTACTTATTGGCAAGTCCAAGCAACTTAAGTATCTTCGCGCTTCGCGAAATGATTTTCGGTGACTGCCAGTGGGCAGAATTCCACACCGGTGCAACTGACCACGCCTTCGACAATTTTATTTGGGTAGGGTGTGTGGCGCGTAAAAAATGGGTGTGCCGGCATCATCTCGAGGTCTTGTTTTTTGATATTGGACATAAACACTCCTTTTGTTGACAGGGGCTAGTCGGCTGCAACAGTTGGGCTGGGGGTACGGCTTGGGATTTGCAGAATATGTTCACCACTGGTACGAACCAACTCGAGTTCGGTCTTTAAGCGTTCAATCTCGAGACGCAGCACCGCCACGTAAAAAACAGCGAAACTCAGCAGGGTCAGAACAGTTAAAACAATAAAAATAATTTGCGGATAGCTTTTGCCAAGGGCAGCGAACAATAAAGGCAAGGCAAATCCGCCAAGTCCGCCAAGTAGCCCGACCAAACCACCAACCACGCCAATGTCCTTGGCGTACCAATGGGTTACTAATTTGTAATTACTGGCTTTACCAACGCCCATTCCAATGCCAACCAGCACGGTTAAGCAAGTAAAAATCGGTAAGGTAATGATGGTTGATGGGAGCGAAAGAGCAGCCACAGCAAGCATCATCACCATAAAAGAAGCCAAGGTAATCGGACGAGCGCCAAATTTATCGGATAAATAGCCACCCAGTGGGCGTAACAAACTGGCTGGAAAGATAAACAACGCCGTTAATAAACCTGCCATGCTGAGCGGTAAACCGTAGACATCCTCGTAGTATTTAGGTAGCCACAAGGCAAGGGCGACATATGCGCCAAAGAAAATCACATAGTACAAACCAAAACGCCAAACCTGAATTTTGGTTAAGGGTCGCAACCACTCGAGCATGGTTTTACGGGTAGTGGTGGCTTTGTCCCTTGGGGCGTAAAGCCGAATAAATAGCGCTGCCAAAACCAAGGCAATCCCGAAACTAAACGGCACAAAGCGCCAACCGTAAAAAAATAAGCCGCTCGAGGCTGGAATAATGCCAATCATGGTTGGGGCAAGTAACTTGGTAATACTCGCGCCAACATTACCCGCGCCAAATGTACCAAGGGCTAAACCACTTTTTTCTTTTGCCACCCAAGTTCCAATCCAAGCGTTGCCTATCGCAAAACTCACACCCGCCAAGCCAATAAAAAAGGCAAGCGTTAAAATACTCGAGTAGGTCGTTAAAGTCGGTAAAATAAACGCCGTACAAGCGGTAAATAGCATGAGCGTTACAAACATATTGCGTCCGCCGTAGCGCTCCGCCATGATGCCCGCCGGTAAACGCAACAGCGAACCCGTTAGGATTGGCACAGCCGTTAAAAGTGCAAATTGTGAATCGGTTAAGCCCAGTTCTTTACGCAGTGCCAGACCAACAATTGAAAACATCACCCAAACCGCAAACATCAGCGTAAAGCCAATGGTCGCAGCCGTGATCACTCGGGCTTCTTGGGTTTGCTTAAAAACAAAAGTATTATTTTTAGCTCGGTTGCGACCAGCTTCTCGAGTGGTTGCCCCAGAAAGTAGCGCCCCATAACCCAAAGGCATTTGATTCGGGGCAAAAATTGGGTTATGTGCAGGGATTTCAAGGCTATCCGAGATTCGCTCGAGTTTAGCTGGTGTGACCTTAAAGTCTGGCATTTTACTGGTTGGGTCTAAGGTGGCTTTGGTCAGGCGGTTGGCGTTTTCTAACCCAGCGTAATGAAAAGTGGTAAAAACCGTGTCCTCACGAATAGAATCTTGAATCTGTACTTCAAAATCAGCACTGCCAGATTCGGTACTGACCCGTATTTTTTCGCCCTTTTGCACCCCATGTTTTTTAGCGAGGTTCGGGTGAATCTCGAGAACCGCATGAGGTGCTTTTTGATTCAGTTTATGGTTGCGCCGAGTTTGTGTGCCACTTTGGTACTGATGGGCATTGCGTCCGGTCGTAAAATAGACAGGGCGTTCAAAACTGGCAATTTCGGTTGGTAAACGGTAGCTAATTGGCTCGAGATGGGCTAAACCATCGGTGTGGGCAAAGCGAGTCTTGAATGGTTCGGGAGTTCCTGCATGACTAAGGTCAGGGCAAGGATAAAAAATACCGTTTGGCTCGAGTTTCTCGTAGGTTATACCCGAGTAATCGGCACTTGAGCCTTTGGTGGCGGCGGACAGTTCTGTAAAAATTTCTCGAGGGCTGCTAAAGGCGAATTTATCCGTGTGTCCTAAACTTGCAGCCACAGCACAGAAAATTTCCCAATCGGCTTTTGTATCTCCGGGCAAGTCGGTCACGCGACGACGACGCAAGACCCGCCCCTCAAGGTTGGTCATTGTGCCGTCCTCCTCGAGCCACATGCTGCCGGGCAAGACCACATCGGCAAGTTGGGCGGTTTCGGACAAGAAAAAATCAATCACCACCAAATGCTCGAGTGAACCCAAATTGCGGGTAATCACGGTGCTATTGGCAGCACTGACCACTGGGTTTGAGCCAATCACCAATAAGCCCTGAATGCTTGTGCCACACGCCCCAAGTAATTCCTGAGCGCTTAAGCCTTTGCGCGGTAATTCGGTCTCTGCAATGCCCCAAAAATCCGACATGAATGCTCGAGCGGCAGGGTCTTCGATTAAACGATAGCCCGGTAATTGGTCGGCTTTCTGCCCATGCTCGCGTCCGCCTTGTCCATTGCCTTGACCAGTTAATGGCGCATAAAAACCACCCGTTGCCAGTGCCAAGTTGATTAGGGCTTTAATTGTTTCGACCCCTCGAGAAGACTGTTCTGGACCACGCCCCGACAAAATCAGCAGCTTACCTTTTAAGGCACTTGTGCCAATCACTCGAGCCGTTTCGCGGATAACCACAGCATCCACACCACAGCGAGCCGCCGCCCAAGTTGGGGTGCAGTAGCGAACACTCTGAGCCACTGCCTCCCAACCAGAGACCCGAGACTCGAGGAAATCAAGGTTAATCAGGTTTTGCGAAATTAAAGCATTAAGTAAACCCAGTGCCAGCGCTAAATCGCCGTTTGGTTGAACTGGAATATGCAGTGTCCCAAGTTTGGTGCTGGGTGTAGCCCTTGGGTCTACGACAATAACCGGAGCGCCATTTTTACGCGCTCGAGCCACAAATTGCGAAACTGGTGGCAGGGTTTCGGCAAGGTTACTGCCCCACAGCACAATGCAGCTTGCCTCGGCGACCTGCTCGAGTG
>JANNEE010000048.1:0-3555 GCA_031388325.1 Deinococcales bacterium | reverse complement strand
ACCGCCGCCCGTGCCGCCTCGAGTTGCTGCATATAGCCACGTACCAATTGCTTGACCACTTCGCCACGCTGATGACTGGTTGGGTCTATTAAAACCCGCACTTCGAGTTTGTCATTTCGCATTAACTTTGCCTCGAGTCGTTCGGGTAAAATGACTGCCATGGTTGCCTGCCCAGTTCGCACTGCATTTTCGGCACTGGGGGCATCGGGCAACATAAAAACTTTAGCAATTTTAGATTGCTCGAGTAAATCACCAATACTTTTGGCGATTTCACCACTGCCAACCACTGCCACAGGTAATGGGTCGGCTTTGCGTGTTCCACCAATCGCATTGCCAATTAAAAGGGTTAAAATAAACGGCAGCAACAGGGTTTGCACCAAAAAACTACGTGAACGCAATTGTGCCAGTAAATCACGCCAAGCAATCACAAAAAGCACATTAATCACGCAATCGCCGCCCTGTTAATTTAAGAAAAACAGTTTCTAAGTCTGGTTCATCGAGTTCTAAATGATGGACATGCGCCCCAAAACTAGACAGCATTTGTAAAATCCCTGACAAGGCATCTTTGGGGTCTTTGGTAAACAAGGTAATCGCGTTGTCCTCAGCGATCATTTCATCGGCTAGGGTCTTTAATTGCTCGAGGTGCTTATGGGATAGTGGTTCACGTAACTCGAGGCGAATCGGAGCGGTTTCCCCAGCCATTTTTCGCATCTCTGGCAGCGTCCCTTCGGCAATAATTTTGCCTTGGTCTATTATCCCAATGCGGTGACACAACTCCTCGGCTTCTTCCATATAGTGGGTGGTGTACAATACAGTCAAACCACTGGCGTTAAGCGTTTTAACCAAATCAAGAATTTTACGTCTTGACTGTGGGTCTATTCCTACGGTTGGTTCATCCAAATAGAGCATCTTGGGTTTATGCATTAAACCCGCCGCAATGTTAATACGGCGCTTCATTCCGCCCGAAAATGTCCCGACTGCCTCATGCCCACGTTCAAGCAAACCGACCGCCTCGAGCAGTTCATTAGCCCTGATTTTAAGCTCACGCCCAGCAATCCCGTACAAGCGCCCAAAAAACACCAAGTTCTCGAGTGCCGAAAAATCATCGTAGAGCGCAAAATCCTGCGGCACAATGCCAATCGTGCGTTTGACTTTGGCTTGGTCTCTGACAATATCTAAGCCGTCTATCTTGACCGAACCCAAATCGGGTTTGGCGAGGCAAGACAAAACCCGAATGGTACTGGATTTACCAGCCCCATTGGGACCGAGTAAACCGTAAACCTCACCGCGTTGCACATGAAAACTAACGTCATGGACGGCAATGAATTTCTCGTAACGTTTTTGCAGATTCTTAACAACCAACACAAGTGCAGCATTGTACCGTAAACAAGTGAGCTATTGTAACGGTCAATAGGTGAGGGGCTTGACAACCTATCTAAATTATGCTATAACCATAAACGGCACACTCGAGTGTCGAAGCAGCATACTAGGCAATCAAGCAATTCATTCACAGAGAACAGCAAGGAGAACAGATTATGGCTCGAGGTATCAACAGTATTATTTTAATTGGCGCATTGGTTCGGGATGCAGAACTTCGCTATACCCCCAATGGCGCTGCCGTTTTATCCTTTACCGTGGCTGGCGACAGCACCATCACCGACAGCACAGGCGAGGTTCGCAGTGTGGCTTGGTATCACCGTGCCGAGTACATCTCCAAGAACGCCGAAAGCATGGCAGAAAGCCTCAAGCCGGGTGTTGCCCTGCTTCTCGAGGGCAAACTCGAATATCAAGCCTGGGAAAATGACCTTGGCGAGAAACGCAGCCGAGTGGTACTGCGGGTGAATCAACTCGAGATGCTGAAAGAATCCAGCACCGAGCGTTTAACTGCTGACCGCACGGGTGGTTACAGGCTGCTCGAGGGAGTCAACCGCGCTGTGGTTGCTGGCAACCTGACCAAGGATGCGGTGCTGCGTCACACCAGCAGTGGAACACCCGTCACCAGTGTTTCGGTGGCGGTCAATGAATCTTGGAAAGATGCCAGTGGTAACTGGCGGGACAAAGCCCATTATTTGGATGTCACGCTTTGGGGTTCATTAGCCGAAAGCGCCGCCATGCTCCCCAAAGGCACACCAATTTTTGTGTCTGGGCGGCTCGAGTCGGATTCTTGGACAGATAGCGCTGGGCAAAAACGCTCTAAATTGCAAATCAGTGCTGACCGTCTCGAGATTCTCGAACGCCGAAGCAGTGCAGACAGCGCCAGTGCCGAAGCACCCGTCGAAGATATTCCATTTGAAGCCCCACCTGTGCGCCGTCAACGCCAAGCTCGGTCTGCATCGGCTTAAACGATATGCAGCGCATTCACAAGGGGGGCTTATGCGCCCCTCTGGTTTTTATATCGCCGCTTGTGCCACACACCAGTCTTGAACGCACCGCCAAAAACCTTGAAGTCATAGGCACAAAAATGCTTGAAACTCGGGTTTTTCATCTGGTGCTGGCACTTAGCCTTAAGCAAATCGAAATTCTTGAAGTCAGTCATTACCCGCCTATTGCGCTTTGGCTTGATGGTTGTGTACCAATCTTGCTCGAGCCTCGAGAACTGAGCGTGTGGCTTAGTATGCCCAATGCCCAAGTCGAGATTCGCTGCACACATGGGGTTCTCGAGGTGCGAATTCTCGAGGAATAAAGGTTTTAACGGCTCTACTCATTTTTTTAGGGCAGAATAGCACCATGAAAACAACTTTGGTTTTTGTGGGCGCGGGGCTGCTTGGTTTGGGTTTAGCACAGAACACCAATGGCTTTAGCGTGATTCGCACGCCGGGTGTCAATAATCAGATTGTCACCACCGAATCCCTGGCTCGAGGGGCAAGCCTAAAAATGCGTTGTGTCGGAACTCGAGTCGAAGTGGTGCTTGACCCAAAAATCAAATTAAATCGTGAACAATCACCAATGGTCACTTGGCAATTTGATACTGGCGAACTGCGGCAGCAACGTTTTGGCTTTGAACCCGAAAGTGGCTTATTGCTTTTAGCGCAAAATGCAACCTTTTCTTTCTTGGATGGTCTTGCCAAGTCCAATCAAACCCGAATGACCATGCCGGAAAAAATGAATTTAGCTTGGAGTGCTACCTTTAACACCACAGGTTTTCGTGAGGCATATGCCGAATTGCCCTGTAAAAACAGTGTTGTTTTAGGGGCTGCTCCGCTTAATACCATGCCCCCAAACCGTGTGATTGACCCGACTGTGGCTTTTATTGCGCCACTCGAGTTTGCCAAAGCCTTTGGTGGGCGTTTTGAACCCGAAAATGGCAAACTGGCTTGGGAGTACAATGGCATTAAGTTGTTGCTTGAACGTGGCAGTACCACTGTCCAGAATGTCTTTGCCAACACCAGTCTCGAGTTACCACGTCCGGTGCAAGTGCTAGGAGGGCGCACCGTTGCGCCAGTGCGTTTAATCAATGCTTTTAATTGCAAATTAGCCCAGACCAAACCAACTGATGCGATGATTAAAATTACTTGCGGGGCTGGTGCAACCCTACTCGAACGGGATTTACCACGG